>CASDZZ010000005.1 GCA_949285875.1 uncultured bacterium
AAAATACCTCCTTCAATGACAAATAAACTGCTTGGAAGGTATTATACAGTTATAAATCTTATTGCACAACTTCTGTGCACTTCTTTTTTTAAAATACATCTTGTAAAATACCGAAACTCAAATTTTTAGTCTTCTTTTCTTTTAATAAAAACTGTGATATAATACATACAAGTCTGATTTCTTAAGAAAGGAGCTTACTATGAAAGTTATATTTATAAAAGATGTTAAAGGACAAGGCAAAAGTGGCGATATTAAAGAAGTTAAAGATGGATATGGACAAAATTTTTTAATTAGAAATGGATATGCAGTAGCATACACGTCTAGAAGTAAAGAAATTTTAGATATAAATAATAAGCAAAAAGCATTAGAAGAACAAAAAGAAATAGAAAAATGTAACAAAATAAAAGATGAATTAAAAGATAAAATATTAATATTTAAAGTTAAAACAGGTAAAAATGATCAGGTTTTTGGAAGTATTTCAACAAAACAAATTTTTTCGGAATTAGAAAAATTAGGATACAAAATAGATAAGAAGAAAATTATTATTGATGAACCCATAAGTTCTTTGGGATATCATGAGGTTAAAATAAATTTACATAAGAATATTGAGGTAAAAATTAAAATCCAATTAATTAAATAAAAAAAGGAGTGATAAAATGGCAGAAAGAAAAATACCTAATAATTTAGAAGCTGAAAAGGCTGTTTTGGGCGCTGCCTTTTTATCAAAGCAGGCTCTTCAAAAAATCTGTGATGAATTATCTGAAGAGTCTTTTTATAGTGAAGCAAATTCAAAGATTTTTAGTGTTTTATATGAATTAAATAGTCAATCAATTCCTGTTGATATGGCTATAGTAACAAACAGACTTAATGATAAAAAAATTCTTACGCAAGTTGGTAATGTAGAATACTTGTCAGAAGTTATCGACTCTGTTCCTTCAGCTGCCAATGTAGAGTATTACATAAATATAGTAAAAGAAAAAATGATTGGAAGAAAAATTATAGAGACAGCGGAGGATATTGCAAATGAAGCTTATATCTCAGAAGATTCTGTGTATGATGTTCTAGATAGTGCCGAGATGAAAATGTTAAGAATCGGTAACATGAGAAAAACTACTGAGTTTCAAAAAATTCAAGATGTTGCTTACCGTGAACAGGCTAACTTAGAAAAACTAGCGGAACAGGGTTCTGAAATAACTGGGTTAGCAACAGGATTTTTTGAATTTGATAAATTAACAGCAGGGTTACAACCTAATCAATTTATTATTATAGCAGCAAGACCTGCTATGGGAAAAACAGCATTTGCTCTTAATCTAGCTACTTATGCCGCCATGCATAGTAAAAAGGCGGTAGCTTTATTTAACTTGGAAATGAGTGCAGAACAATTAGCTAATAGAATTTTACAGTCATTAGGTCAAATAAATGGTTCAAAAATGCGTACAGGTCGCTTAGAGCATAATGATTGGAAAAGACTTAATGAAGCGATTAGCCAACTTTCAACTACAAATTTATTTTTAGATGATACACCTGGTTTAACAATTGGTGAGATAAGATCTAAATGTAGAAGATTAGCTAACTCAGAAAATGGGTTAGGTCTTGTTTTAATTGATTATTTACAGCTAATTTCAGGACCATCTAAATTATCAAATAATAGGCAGCAAGAAGTTTCTGAAATATCTAGAAGTTTAAAAACAATGGCTCTTGAACTCAAAGTTCCTGTAATAGCTTTAGCACAACTTTCTCGTGCTGTTGAATCAAGAGAGGATAAAAGACCTATTATGAGTGATTTAAGAGAATCTGGATCTATAGAGCAAGATGCAGATATTGTCTCATTCTTATATAGAGATGATTATTATAATAAGGAATCACGCAGAGATGATAATGCTAGTATTACTGAATTTATCATAGGTAAAAATAGAAGTGGTCCTACAACTACTATAGAATTATTATTTAGAAAGGATACAAGTACTTTTGTTAATTTTCAGAGGGAAAGCGGTGAATAAATATGTTTAAAGTAATTAAAGAGGGGTTAATTTATACTTTATCAATAATAATAGCTTTAACTATAGTTTTATTAGTAGATTTTGCTCATAAATTTCAACTTTCACCTAAAGAAGTTTATAGGGTTTATCTAGATGGTAAAGTAATAGGTAATATAAATGATAAACAAGAATTAGAAGACTATATTAATGAAGAACAAAAAGACATTAAAGAAAAATATGATGTTAACAAGGTTTATATACCAACTGGAGTTGATATTCAAAAATATACTACTTATGAAAAAGAAGTATTAACAGCTAAACAAGTTCATAATCTTATTAAAGAAGAGAAACCATTTACTGTTAAAGGTTATAAAATTACGTTAAAATCTAATAATGAAGAAGAAGGGGATATAGAAATTAATGTTTTAAACAAAGAAATGTTTGATAGAGCTTTGAGAACTGTTGTAGAAGCTTTTGTTACGGCTGAAGATGTCAAAAATTATGAAGAAGATACACAGGCTGAAATAAAGGATACCGGTTCAATCATAGAAAACATTTACATTGACCAAAAAATTACTATAAAGGAAGGTTATATCTCTGCTGATGAAGAAATATTTACAGATGAAAAGGCTCTAACAAAATATTTATTATTTGGAGAAGTTAAAGAGGACCAATATTACACAGTAAAAGAAGGAGATACTATAGAATCTATAGCATATGATCATAAATTAGCTACAGCAGAATTCTTAGTAGTTAATCCTGAATTTAATAGTTCAAACAGTGTACTATCTGTAGGACAACAAGTAAAAGTAGGTCTTATAAATCCTATTGTAGATGTAGTAGCAGAGACTCATACGGTTTTAGACCAAGAAAAACAATTTGAAACTGAAACTCAATATGATTCTTCAATGTGGGCTGGAACAGAGAAAGTTGTAGTGGAAGGAAAAAATGGTGTTGATAGGTTAACTGCTAAAATTAAAACAGTAAACGGTGAGACTAACAACGTTTTAATTGTGAATACTACTAATATAGTTCCAGCTATTAACAAGGTTGTTAAGGTAGGAACAAAAACAGCTTCTGGAAATTATGATCCTTCGGCTATTTCAAATGGGAAGTGGGTATGGCCTACGATTTCACAATATTACATATCTAGTTACTTTGGATACCGCTGGGGTAAGATTCATGAAGCTATTGATATTGCAGGTAGTGGTGAAGGTTCACCTATATTTGCTGCTGGAGCTGGTACTGTAGTAACGGCGAAGAAAAATGCTCCAAGTTTGGGTAACTATGTTACAATTAATCATAATAATGGTTATTATACTATATATGCTCATATGAAATTTTTGACCGTAAAAGAGGGTCAAACTGTATCAGCCGGACAGCAAATTGGGGGAATGGGTCATACAGGTTTTGCAACAGGAACACATTTGCATTTTGGATTGTATAGAGGTGGAATGCCATACAGAGATGGAACACCTTTAGATCCACTTAGTTTATATAGATAATGAAAGTTTCAGTATTATCAAGTGGTAGTAAAGGGAATTGTACCCTTATAGAAGAAGGTGACACCAGGATCTTAGTTGATCTTGGTGTTACAAAGTCGTATGTTGAAAGTAGATTAAGAGAATTGCAAGTGGAACCTGAAGAAATAAATGCTATACTTATAACACACACCCACGTGGATCATATACAAGGTTTAAAGTTTTTTTTGAAAAAGTACAAAACAACGCTATATGTAAATAAAATAATTTATAAAATATTAAGGGAGCAATTAGAAGATTTTTCTTATAAAATTTATGAAGAAAGTTCTTTTGATATTGATGATCTTAATATAAAAGTGATAAAAACATCTCATGATGTAAAGGGCTCTGTGGGATTTATTATTAAAGGTAAAAAAGAATCAATAGTTTATATTACAGATACCGGCTATATAAATAATAAATATTTTGAGTTATTAAAAAATCATAATTTATATGTTATTGAAAGCAATCATGATGTAGAAATGTTAATGAACGGAAAATACCCTTTTAATCTAAAAAAAAGGATTTTAGGAAATAAAGGACATCTATCAAATTGTGATACAGCTTACTATTTATCTGAATTTATAGGTCCTAGAACTACAACGGTTATTTTAGCCCATGTAAGTTTGGATAATAACACTTATGAAGTTGCTTTAGAAACTGTAAAACAAATACTTGCTTCTAAAAATATAAAAGTAAATAAATATATTGTAGCAAAACAAAAAGAAAGAACGGAATTAATAGAAGTATGATAAAAATAATATGTGTTGGTAAAATAAAAGAAAAATACTTTCAAGAAGCTATAAAAGAGTATGAAAAAAGATTAAAAAAATATATTAATATAAATATAGTTGAATTACCAGATTATAATTTTGATACAGCTAAAACTATATTAGAGGAGGGTAAAAGTATTTTATCTAAAATAACTTCTAAAGACTATGTTGTAGCATTAGATATAAATGGTAAAAAATTTGATTCTTTGAATTTCTCTAAATTTGTTGATATTAATTTGCCTAACAATTTAACTTTTATAATAGGTGGTTCTTATGGATTATCAAAAGAAGTCTTAAAAAGAGCTAATAGTTTGATATCTTTTTCTGACCTAACCTTTCCACATCAATTGTTTAGGGTGATTTTACTTGAGCAAATATATAGGGCTTTTAAAATTATAAAAAATGAATCTTATCACAAATGAGATTCATTTTTTATGTATATTTATAAAATTTATTTATCATGTTATAATTTTAAAGGAGGTAATGATGTTTAAAAATAGTTGGGATGAGATTTTAAAAGATGAGTTTAATAAGAGTTACTTTAATCACATTAAAAACTTTATTAAAGAAGAGCGTAAGGAAAAAATAATTTTTCCTGTAGCTAATGATTTATTTAATGCTTTTAAATTAACAGATTTTAAAAATATAAAAGTTGTTATATTAGGCCAGGATCCTTATCATGGTGAAAAAGAAGCAATGGGCTTATCTTTTTCTGTAAGAAAAGGGGTAAGAACGCCTCCTTCTTTAAGAAATATTTTCAAGGAATTAAAAGATGACTTAGGTGTGGAAAGAACTGAAGCAGATTTATCAGATTGGGCGAAGCAAGGCGTTTTTTTGCTTAATACAGTACTTACAGTGGAAAAAGATAAAGCTAATTCTCACAAAGACATTGGCTGGGAAATTTTTACTGATTTTGTTATAAAACAAATTAATGAAAAGCTAGATAATGTTGTGTTTATTTTATGGGGAAGACAAGCAAGGGACAAGAAAAAGATTATAACAAATCCTAATCATTATATTATAGAGTCAGCCCACCCTTCACCATTATCTGCATACAACGGTTTTTTTGGTAGCAAACCTTTTTCTAAAGCCAATAATTATTTAAAAAAACATAATAAGGAAATAATTAAATTTTAAAACCCGCTACATGCGGGTTTTGTTAGTATTTAAAATCATTAAAATCTGAATCATTTATACTTTTTTTGTCAAAAAAAGATTTTTGTTTTCTTTTTCTAAAAAAAGAAATGATATTAATAGGAAAATTAGATATTATAGAATTATATTTTTGCGTATAATCATTATAAAATTCTTTATAAGCGTTTAATAAGTCTTCAGTATTAGATATAGCAAAGAATATTTTTTGAAAATCTTCATTTTTTTGAAGTTTTTTATATTTATCATAGATTAAATAAAATTCGTTAATATATACTAATAATTTTCTGTCAAATTCAAGCATATTACTCTTGCAACTGTTTAATTTTTCAAGATTTTGAAATATTTCTTTATCAGTTTTTATTATTTGCTTTATCGATTTTTCTGCGTCTTTTAACAACTCAAATCTTTTTATAAGGGTACTATTTATTTTTTCTTCTATATTATTTAAACTTATGACTATTAACGCTAAATTATTTTTATAGTTTTTATACATAAAAACAAAAATGCATATTAGAATTACAATTAAAATTACATACATAATAACAACCTCTATTCTAGGATTGATTATAGCAAAATTAATATAATTTTACAATATTAAATTTCAGGATAAAACTCTGGGTTATAATTTATCTTTTCCTCAAATTCAACATAATTAAGGTAGATTATAAGAAGTAAATACCATTTTCCGTTTTTAGGGTCACTTACTATTACATGATCTCTTCCTGCCGCTTCAATTATACCTGTAAAAGTTTTATCTCTCCACTCAACCGAATCGGGAAAAGAAAAATAAAGAGTTGCTAATTTACCTTTGTTTAATCTTAATATATTTTCAATATAAGATTGTTCCATTGTTAATGGTATTTTACTATTTTTAATAATGTTTGTTTGACTTCCTTGATAATTTCCAGGCATTGATGCAACGCCATCCATCGCAGTATTTTGGTAGTCCCCATTATAAGAGGGCATAGAATAATAATTTGAATTCATAATTTTCTCCTTTTTTTTAATACAATTAAACATATGATTGAAAAAAAATAAATATACATGTTATAATTATAAAGTTAGGAGATGATAAAATGAATGTAAATATAGGAGTTTCAGCAAGACATGTACATTTATCTCAAAAAGATTTAGAGGTTTTATTTGGAAAGGATTATTCGCTTACTGAGAAAGTTCCTTTATCACAGCCGGGTCAATATGCTTGTAATGAACAAGTTGTTTTAAAAGGTCCAAAAGGAAGTATAGAACGTGTTAGAATTTTAGGTCCAGTTAGAAGTGAGACTCAGGTAGAAATTTCTAAAACTGATTCTTTTGCTTTAGGTATAAAACCTCCTGTTAGAAATTCTGGGGATTTGGATGGAGCTAGTGAAATAACTATAGTTGGTCCAAAAGGAGAAATAACGGTTAATGCAGCTATAATAGCTACAAGACATTTGCATGCAAGTAAAGAAGATGCTATTAAGTATGGTTTTGATGGAAAAGAGTTTGTTTCATTAAAAATAGAAGGAGAAAAAGGTGGCGTTTTAGAAAATGTTTATGTTAGAATAAGTGATAAGTTTTCTTTAGAAGTACATCTTGATACAGATGATGCAAATGCTTTTCTAATAAAAAATGGAGATCAGGGAAAAATAATCATAAAATAGAAAAGGATGATTATATGAAATATGAGTTTAGGTCAGATATATCAGAAGAAGAATATGATAATTTTGTTTTGAACTTTCCTTCTACTTCTTTTATGCAAACTTCTTCCTGGGCTAAAGTTAAAAGAGCTTGGAAGAGTTATTATGTAGGAATATATCAAAACAAAAAACTGGTTTGTGCAGCAATGATATTAGAACGAAATTTATTTTTAGGAAAAAAATTATTTTACATTCCAAGAGGTTTTGTTATTGATTACTTAAACAATAAATTGTTAAAAGAATTCGTAAACAATTTAAAAAAATTTGCTAAAAATAAAGGTGCTATTGATATAAAAATAGATCCATTTATATGTTTTAGTGAAGAAAATATACAAACTATTAAAAAGAAAAAGGAAGTTAAAATAAGAAAAGCCTTTTCTTTAGACACAGAAAAAATAGATAGTAGTTTAAGAGCTGTAGGTTTTAAACATGCTGGTTATAAAAAAGAAGTTAATGCTTATATTCAGCCTAGATATACTATGGCTATATCACTTAGAGATGCTGATGATAATTTTTATGATAAAGAAGGTCTTAGGAGAACTTTTCCTAAAAACACTAGAAATTATATAGGTGCTTATCAAGGGGCAAGGGGTGTTGAATTTAGTTATTCAAAAGACAAAAATGATGTTTTAAAGCTAGTTGAAGTTTTAAATTGTACGGAAGAAAGACAACATATAAAACTTAGAAACGAAGACTATTTTAAGAGCATTATGGAAAGGTTTCCGAATAACGCTGTTCTTTTCTTTGCTAGAATAAATATTGATAAATATCTTAACTTTTTAAAAAAAGATATGGAAACAAATGAAAGCAAGAAAGAATTTTGTGAAAAGCAAATAAAAGAAGCAGAAGAAATTAAAAAAGAATATGGTAATAAACCATTAGCTGGTGCAACAATTGTTATGATGCCTACTTGCAATAGTGGAATTAAAACAGCATCTTTCCTATATGCTGGAACAAATACTAAAATATTGCCATCACTAAAAATAACTAATGGACTAATGTTTTATAGATTATGTTATTGTTTGGATAATGGTTGCGATTATTGTGACTTGGGTGGTATAGATGGTTCTTTAGAAGATCATTTATCTACTTTTAAGTCTAAATTTAATCCAAACGTATTAGAACTAGTGGGGGAATATGATTTAATTATAAGTGATTTTTGGTATTTTTTGTTCAATTCGGCAATGGGTTTAAGAAAGTTTATAAGAAAGTTAAAAAAGTAGCTTATTTTGCTGCTTTTTGTTTTATTTTGTATAGAGGGTTTACCATAATGAAAAAGTATGATACAATATCTCTCACTCGGAAAGGGGGATAAAAATGACTTTAAAAGTAACTCAAGCTGAATTATGGAAATTATTATTATCACAAGAAATAGATGAGCCAACATATAGAAGGCTTTCTGAAACTTTAGCTAGACAAGAACAAAAAAAGAAAACAAATTTTACTACATATTCAGACTCTAATAATAAGCCAAATACAAAAGTAGTTTATAGTAATATAAGAGTTAAAAGACGTTCATAAAAAGAAGCTTTGAAATAGTTTCTTTTTATTATATAATAAATGACGGAAGTGATTATATGTTTAAAATTGGTAATGTAGTGATAAAAAATAATGTTTGTTTGGCTCCAATGGCAGGAGTATGTAACAGTGCTTTTAGAAGAATAATAAAAGAAATGGGGGCAGGACTTTTATATGCGGAAATGGTTAGCGATAAAGCAATTTGCTATGATAATGAAAAAACAAAAAATATGCTTTATATGACCGAAGAAGAAAGACCTATTGCTCAGCAGATATTTGGAAGTGATGTTGAGAGTTTTGTTAAGGCAGCAAAAGTAATAGAAGAAACTATGCATCCTGATGTCATAGATATTAATATGGGATGTCCTGTTCCTAAAGTCGCGTTAAGAGCGCAAGCAGGTTCGGCTCTTTTAAAAGATCCTGATAAAATTTTTGAAATTGTTAAAGGTGTTGTAGCGGGTGTTAATGTTCCAGTAACAGTTAAAATTAGAAGTGGTTGGGATAAAAATAATATTAATGCAGTTGAAGTTGCAAAGGTATGCGAAAAAGCAGGCGCAAGCGCTATCACAGTACATCCTAGAACACGCTCCCAGGGGTATACCGGGACTTCTGATTGGTTAATAATAAAAAAAGTTAAAGAGAATGTTAATATTCCGGTTATAGGTAACGGAGATATAAAAAATGTATTTGATGCAAAAAGAATGTTAGAAGAAACTGGATGTGATGCTGTTATGGTTGGTCGTGCTACCTTAGGTAATCCATATATTATTAAGCAAATTGTAGCTTATTTAGAAGAAGGAGTTATCCTTCCAGAACAAACACCTTATGAAAAAATGAAATTATGTTTAAAACATTTTAATTATTTGCTTGCTTTAAAAAATGAAAAAGTAGCTGTTTTAGAAATGCGAACACATTGTGCTTGGTATTTAAAAGGTCTTCCTAATGGTGTGGAAATAAAAAAAAGTTTATATAAAGTAACAAATAAGGAGGATTTTATTAATTTAATTACTGAATATATGCAAAATTTTGCGTAACTATGATATAATTACACTGTAGAACAATTTTATATTATAGGTGTGAATGACATAATTTTGTTCAAAAAAAAGTGTACAATTAAAATGAGGAGGAAAAAATGAAAAAATATAATTTGCTTAAAGTTCTTGGTATAACTATATTTGTTACTTGGGTGTTAACTTTAATTATTCCTGGTTCTAGTATAGATTATAGTGGGAATATAGTTTCAGGTTCTATTAGTGGAATTGGAATATGGTCTTTGTTTTCAAATTTAAATATTTCTATTTCTTACTTTAACGCAATAGCTATATTTGTTATTGCAATAGCAATTTTTTATTCTATTTTAGTAAAGATAGAAATATATAATAATTTTGTAGAAAAAACTTCTAAATTATTTGAAAACAAAAACAAATTATTAGTAACTCTTTCAATCGTATTTTTTGGATTATTTGGGATGCTAATGAAGGATGCTACTATATTGTTAGTATTTATGCCCTTTATGTACCAAGTAATGAAAAAAATAGGATTGGATAAAAAGGTTATTTTATCATCTACAATTGTAGCTTCTATAGTAGGTTCAATGTGTGGAATTTATAATGATATATTATTTAATATGTTTTCTTTAAAGTTAAACACATTACTATTGGTAAAAGTTATTCTATTAGTAGTTTCTTTAGCAGCTTTGTCAATTTTAGTCACACCAAAGAAAGAGGAAAAAGAAGTAAAGAAAAGTACTAAAAAAACTATTTCTAAGAAAGAAACTAAAGAAGATAAAAAGGTAAAAGTGACTGCAAAGGAGAAGAAAGTAAACAAAGTCTTATACGCAGTATTAACTCTATTTTTGGGTGCATTTGGTATTAACAAGTTCTATGCAGGTAATATTAAAGGTGGTCTAATAAGTTTATTATTATGCTGGACTTTTGTTCCTTTAATTTTATCAGTAGCTGAATTCATTACTGTTTTAACTGAAAAGGCAGATAAGAATGGTCAAATTTCTGTTAGAAGTAAGAGAAGAGATAATGTAGCTTTCGGAGTTGGAGCGGTAGTTATTACATTATTTATAATTCTTTCTACTATTCCTTGGGAATCATTATTTAGTAATTTTACTATTTTTAGTGATTTTAATACATGGCTTTCAACTTTAAAAATAGGAGATTATACAATATTTAGTAACTTAATTGGCGAGCCCGTTACTGTTGATCCTACTTATGGATCTGCTAGTGGGGTTATAAATGCCTTTGGTTCTTGGACCATGACTGATATTTCTATATTATTAATATTGGTTTCATTTGTAATTGCATTATTAAATAAAATTGAACTTAACGAATTTATCTCAACTGTAACTGGTGGAATAAAAAAAGCTTTACCAATTGCTATAACTGCTATGTTAATAAGTTTAGTTCTAGTATTAACGGTTACTTCTGGGGTAACAACTACAATTGTTAATGCAATTTTAACTTTAACTAAGAACTTTAATGTAGGTACAAGTATTTTAGCTAGTATAATAGGTAGTTTATTTACCGCTGATTTTTATTACTTTGCTTCAAACGTAGGTGTTATTTTTACTATTCTTTTTGATAGTACTGAAAATTATGGTGTTATTGCTTTCATTATTCAGTCAATTTATAATTTAGTTATGATTGTAGCTCCTACTAGCGTAGCTTTGATAATAGGATTATACTATTTAAACATACCTTATACAAAGTGGTTAAAATATGTATGGAAAATTTTATTAGTACTATTTATATTAATAGTTATTACAGCAGTTGTTATTTTTGCTTTAGTTTAACAAAGAAAAGACTTTTTAGTCTTTTTTTTGTTTAAATATAAAATAAATTAAACATAACAAACATAGGATATATAAAGGAAGGGGAATATCATGTTTGTTAATTTTAGTGAAGAAGCACAGCATATCTTAAAACAAGCGGAACAAGAAAGGGATTTATTAAAACATCCGTATGTTGGAACGGAACATCTTTTTTTATCTGCTTTAAAAGATGAAAATTTAAAATTGATTTTTAGAAAATATAATATAACTTACAATAAATTTAAAGAAAAATTAGTAAAAATTGTTGGACAAGGAAGCAAAAAAAGTGATTTTGTCCTTTACACTCCTTTACTTAAGAAAATAATAGAAAATTCTGTTATTGAAGCTAGAGAAGAAAACTCAGAACATATAAATAAAGAAATAATAATAATGACTATGCTAGATGAAAATGATGGTATAGCTTGCAGCATATTAAGAATGTTTAAGGTTAATATTGATAAATTATATATGGATTTAAAAAGCAAAAAAACTATAAAAAAATCAAAAAAAAGAAAGTTGTTGCTAGAAGAGATAGGAACGGATTTGGTGAAACTATCAAAGGAAGGAAAATTGGACCCTGTAATAGGAAGGGAAGAAGAAATTAAACAAACCATTGAGGTGTTGTTGCGTAGAAAGAAAAATAATCCCATTTTAATAGGGCCGGCTGGGGTTGGCAAAACTGCTATTGTAGAGGGACTTGCAAATTTGATTAATATGGCTAATTGTCCTAACTTTTTAAAAAACAAAAGATTGATTAGCCTTAATATTTATACGCTGGTTTCAGGAACAAAATATAGAGGTGAGTTTGAAGAAAAAATGAAAAATATCATTAAAGAATTAGAAGAAAATGATGATATTATTCTTTTTATAGATGAAATTCACACTATGGTTGGAGCAGGAGGCGCTGAAGGGGCAATAGATGCTTCAAATATATTTAAACCTGCTTTGGCACGTGGAAGTATCAAAGTTATAGGAGCAACTACGATAGAAGAGTATAAAAAATTTATAGAACCTGATGCGGCTTTATCAAGACGTTTTCAGCAGGTAGTTATTAGTGAACCTAATCAAAAAGATTTAATTATGATATTAGAAAAAATAAAACCTTTTTATGAAAAATATCATAATATAAAAATCAATAATGAAGTTATTCATTATATTGTAGAACTATCTAACAAGTATTTAATAAACAGGTACGAACCTGACAGGTCTATTGATATTTTAGACGAAGTATGTACTAAGGTCTCTTTAAAAGAAAACATTAGTGACAAAAAAATTAGAAGCTTATTAGAAAATATAAAGGATATAAAAAGTAAAAAATCTTATGCTATAATTAATGGAGAGTTTAATAAGGCTTGTGAATTAAAAAAGAAGGAAAACAGTTTGAAAAAATCAATAGAAAGTATAAAGACTATTAAAAAAGTTGTAACAAAAATGGATGTAAAAAATATTATAAAAAAGAGAAGTGGTGCGAGACTTGATGAAATAAATGAAGAAAGAATGGATTTTTATAAAAGTCTTAATGATAATTTAAATTCTATAGTGGTAGGTCAAAAAGAAAATATAAATAAAATAATAAAATCTTTGCAGAAAAGAGATATTATAGGAAGTGGTAAATGCTATTCAGTAGCTATTTTAGGAGAAGCAGGTTCTGGTAAGACTTTATTGTCTGAAAGTTATTTAAGGATGCTGGTCGGTGAGAAAAACATAGTTAGAATAGATGGCTCTGAATATAAAGATTATCATAATATAAGTAAATTAATCGGTACAACCGCTGGATATTTAGGTTATGATAACAAAAATAATATATTTGAAAAAGTAAGATCTTACTTTAAAACAGCTTTATTAGTTGAAAATTTTGATGAGGGTTGTGAAGCTTTTCAAAATATTTTTCTTAAAATATTAAAAGAAGGGCAAATAGAAGATGCTAGTGGTAAATTAATAAATTTTAAAAATGCTACTATTATTTTTACTATGTCTTCTGGTAGTTCTGAAAAAACGGTTGGTTTTGAACAAAAGAAAGATGATATTTTTATATCAAATGAAATACTAAATAATGTATCTCTTAAAATAAAATTAAATAGGCTTGATGATGAAAGTTTAAAAAAGGTTATTAAAAATAAAATAAATAGTGTAATAGAGTGCTATAAAAATATAAAAATAGATGTTCAAAAGTCTTATAGAGATTATATATATGATTTGGTTAAGAAAAATAGTAAATTATCTATAATAGACGAAACGATTAGAAATGATTTGGAATATAAGATAATAGATAGTATATTAGATAACCAAAAAAAATTAATAGTAGATCATAAATTTGAAAATGTCGTCTAACTTTATATAACTATATTTTTATAAAGTAAAGTACTGTGTTTTGATTTTAAAATCTGTTAATAATATAATAAAAAAAGGAAAATTTAATTTCCTTTTTTTAATATTTTATCTACAAGGCCATATTCTAAGGCTTCCTCTGCAGATAAGTAATGATCACGTTCTGTATCTTTTTCAATTTCACTTAAATTTTTACCAGTTTTTTCTGATAATATTTTATTAAGTTTATTTCTTAAATAAATAATTCTATCGGCAACTATTTTTATTTCTGTTGCTTGACCACTAACTCCGCCTAATGGCTGATGAATCATGACTTCACTGTTAGGTAATATGTATCTTTTACCTTTTTTTCCACTTGCTAGTAATACTGAAGCCATCGAAGCTGCCATACCTACGCAAATGGTTGTAACATCACTTTTTATAAAATTCATGGTATCATAAATAGCCATACCAGCTGTAATACTTCCTCCGGGGCTATTTATATATATACTAATATCATTTTCTGATTTAGAGTCTAAAAATAATAGCTGACTGATTACAGAATTAGCACAATCATCATCTATTTCTCCTCCTATGAAAATTATTCTATCTTTTAATAATCTAGAGTATATATCATATGCTCTTTCTCCATTTTTATTTTTTTCTATTACACTAGGAATTAAATTCATTTTCTCACCCTAATAATATTATGTATAACAATTTTGTAAATATTATTAAAATAATGTGACTTTTTTCGCTGATTTTGATAAAATTATATATATAATAAAAAGGATTTGGTGATTTAATATATGATAAAAATTAAATACAAAGACGAAGTAATTGAGCGAGAAAAAAATATTAGTTTAGAAGAAGTTGCCTCAAATTTTAAAGACAGATATAAATTTGATATTATTGCTGCTACCATAGATAATAAAATAAGTAGTTTAGATGAAAAATTAGTTCGTGATTGTAGTGTTGATTTTTATGATATAACTAGTATGATAGGAAGTGGAGTTTATGAAAGAGGTATTTATTTTCTGTTTTCAAAGGCTGTAAGTGATGTTTTGAGTTGTGATGTAAAGATTAAATATTTAGTGGGAAAAAGTACGTTATGTGAGGTACTGATTAATAATCTTATTTCAGAAGTGACAGTAGAAAAAATAAAAATTAGAATGAAGGAATTAGTTGAAAAAAAACTTCCTATAACAAAGTTGCTTGTTTCTAGAATAGAAGCTATGGAATATTTTCATAATATAAATAGGCTAGATAAAGCTGATTCTTTAAAGTATATTAGTAATTCAAGTGTTAGTTTATATAAATTAGATGATATGTTAGATTATTATTACGGGGTATTACCAAATAATACGAAATTATTAAACACTTTTAATCTTAAATACTTGAATGAAAATAAAATAATGATTATGTTTCCTACTCAATTTAATTTGTCAAATAACTTGAAATATGAAAAAAAAGAAAATGAATTACAAAATATTTTGATTGGGGATAATTATTTAAAAAATATAGGGATAAACACCGTTGCCAATTTAAATAAAATGATTTCTGTTGGTAATTATGGAGATGTGATAAGACTAAGTGAAGCCTTACAAAATAATAGGTTATTTGAAATAGTTGATAGAATAACTAAAAATAAAGATTTAAAAGTTATTCTTATAAATGGGCCTTCTTCTTCTGGGAAGAAAATAGTTTCTAAAAAATTATCTTTATTTTTAAGAAGTAGAAACATAAATCCTATTAACATTTCGATAAATGATTTTTATATTAATATAGAAGATAGGGTATTAGATGAAAATGGTAATCCTGAGGAAGAAGAAATTGAAGCTATAGATACTAGCCAGTTTAATAGAAAAATTTCTGATTTATTAAATGGAAAACAAGTTAAGCTTCCTAAGTTTAATTTTGAGACAAAGAGACAAGAATTAAGAGAAGATGCTATTATTATGGATAAAAATAGTGTTTTAGTAATAGAAGGAACGCATGCTTTTAACGAACAGCTAACTGAAATGATTCCAAATAAAAATAAATATAAATTGTTTATATGTCCTTTAACACCTTTAGCTTTAGATAATCATAATTTATTCAAAACAAGTGATATAAGACTTTTAAGGGAAATAATTATAAATAACAGATTATTTAAAATTTCAGCTTCAGAAACTTTGAAAGAGTGGGAAAAGTTAAGAATGGTAGAAGAAAAATTGATTTTTCCTTATATAGAAGATGCTGATGAAATTTTTAATACTTCTTTAGCTTATGAACTAGGAGTATTAAAGACCTATGCTGAACCTCTTTTGTTTTCTGTGTCTGAGGAAGATCCTAATTACAATGAGGCAATAAGACTTATAAATCTATTTAGGATAATATTAGGAATGCCAAGTGAGCTTGTTCCAAATGATTCTTTAATTAGAGAATTTATTGGTGGCAACTGTTTTTGTCAAAATAAATAATAGGAGGAGATAAAATGAAAATTAAAGTTGCAATAAATGGTTTTGGAAGAATAGGAAGATTGGTTTTTAGAATAATGCAGGAGGATCCTTGCTTTGATGTGGTAGCAATAAATGATTTGACTGCTGCAGAAGATCTAGCTTATTTATTAAAGTATGATACATCACATCGTTCATACAAGACGGATTTGATAACAAATGATAAGGATAATATTATAATTGGAGAACAAAAAGTAAAAGTGTACGCTGAAAAAGATCCGCTTTTATTACCTTGGGGTGAATTAGGGATAGATTTAGTTTTTGAGTGTACTGGTCTATTTACTAGCAAAGAAAAGGCTGAAGCTCATATAAAAGCTGGTGCAAAAAAGGTAGTTATTTCAGCTCCAGCTAAAGGTGATTTAAAAACTATTGTATATAATGTTAATCATGATGTTTTAGACGGAAATGAAAAGATTATCAGTGCGGCAAGTTGTACAACAAATTGTCTTGCTCCTGTAATGAAATTATTATGTGATAATTATGGTGTTAATAAAGGCTTTATGACAACTGTTCATGCATATACAAACGATCAATCAACGCTAGACGTATCCCATAAAAAAGGTTATAAATCAAGAAGAGGAAGAGCAGCAGCTGCAAACATAGTTCCGGCATCAACTGGAGCTGCAAGTGCTATTGGACTTGTTATACCGGAATTAAAAGGAAAACTTGATGGAACGGCAATGCGAGTTCCGGTTACTACTGGATCTGTTATTGATTTAACTCTTGAGCTATCTAAAAATGTTTCTATAGAAGAAATTAATAAATTATTTATTAATAATCAAAATGAAACTTTAAAGTACACTGAAGACCCTATTGTATCTAGTGATATTATAGGAGCTACTTGTGGAGCTTTGGTTGATGGGTTGTTAACAAATGTAATAGAAGTTGACGGTAAGCAGCTTGTCAAGATTGTGGCTTGGTATGATAACGAAATGAGTTATTCATCTCAAATGGTTCGTACGGCAAAATATTTTTGTTTAAAATAAAAAGCATTTATATTTTATATAAATGTTTTTTAATTATTAGTTGTTTGTTAAATTCATACATGATATAATAATCTTGTTATAATAGACTTAGGGGTGGTATGATGGATTTTTTAAATTATGGAGATTCTTCAGAAAAAAAACCTCAAAAATTTAGGATTACTAGAGGAATGCTTATTCTCGCAATTTTGGCAATCATTTTGTTAGTTATTATTATAATTGTTATTGTTAATGCTTTAGGTAAACAAGAAAAATATACTGATGAAGATTGGAAAAAATTAGAAGAAAGAATGGTTGAAGAAGCACCGATCTATATAGAACAGAAAAAGCTAGTATTAACTTCTGAAAAAATAAGAATAGATTTAAAGGATCTTTTAGAGGAAAATGGAGGCACCATAAATTCATCTAAGGTAAAGGCTGCTAAAATTTGTGAAGGGTATGTATTGGCTTATAAAACTGAAAGTGCTCAATATGAATCTTATATAAAATGTAAGGATTTGTATGTTACTTCTGGTTATGAGAGTAATAATTTTGTTACTACAAAAAGTAGTACTACAAAAAAAGATGCCGTAAAACCTGAAATAATACTAAATGGGGAAAGTGAGATAACAATTATACAAGGAGGTTCATATACAGAGCCTGGAGCAAAAGCCACTGATAATGTAGATGGTGATATAACTTCTTCAGTAAAAATAACAGGAAAAGTTGATACTAATAAGGTTGGAACTTACAGTATTAAATATACAGTTACTGATAAAGCTGGTAATAAAGCTGAAAAAACCAGAAAGGTTATTGTGAAGAAGGCGGATGTAACAACTACTAAGCCTAATCAAAACCAGACTACAAAACCACAAACTACTAGTTCGCCAACAACTAAACCTTCTATTTCATCTCCTCCTAGAATTTATTTGAATGGTAACAGGACAATTACAATAGAGCAAGGTAATAGTTATAATGAGCCTGGCTACTCCGCTAAAGATTATTTAGGAAGGGATATAACAGGGCGTGTTAGGGTATCAGGAAGTGTAAATACAAGGGTTTCAGGAACTTATGTTTTAACTTACTCAGTTACTGATTATTCCGGTAAAAGTTCCAGCATAACAAGAACAGTCATTGTTAAATCTACTTATATAGCATTAAAAGGTATAAGCCTATCTCCAAACTCTATATCACTAGGAGTAGGAGCTTCTAGACAAATTACAGTTTATTATAATCCTTCAAATGCTAGCAATAAAACAATTACGTGGAGTAGTTCAAACCCGTCGGTAGCTACTGTATCAAACGGACAAGTTTTTGCAAGATCTAGAGGGACAGCTACAATAACTGCTAGAGCAGCTGATGGTAAAACGGCATCTGCAATTGTTAACGTAAATTAAAAAATAGGATTTGTTTCCTATTTTTTTAATTAAATGTTATAATAAAAAGGGAGGGTATATGAAAAAAACTATAAGAGATTTTGATATAAATAATAAAAAAGTAATAATTAGATGTGATTTTAATGTACCTATTAAAAATGGTATTATTTTAGATGATAATAGAATAAAGGAAAGTTTAAAAACGATTAAATATGCTCTTGAAAAAAGAGCTAAAGTTATATTACTTTCTCATTTGGGGCGAGTAAAAAGTGAAGAAGATAAGAAAAAAAATACTTTGTTACCAGTTTGTAAAAGGCTTTCTGAACTTTTAGATAAAAAAGTTTTATTTTCTAAAGATACGCGTGGAGTAGTTTTAGAAGAGATGATTAAAAATATGAAACCTTCAGATGCTATTTTAATTGAAAATACAAGGTATGAAGATTTCCCAAATAAGTATGAAAGTTCAAATGATGATAAATTAGCTAATTATTGGGCGTCATTGGCTGACGTATTTATAAATGATGCTTTTGGTACTATTCATAGATCACATGCATCAAACGTTGGTATTGCTAGTTATTTACCTTCTGGTATAGGATTTTTGGTAGAAAAAGAAATAAATAAACTTAATTTGATTTTGGATTCAAAGGAAAGACCATTTGTTGTTATAATGGGAGGAGCTAAAATTAATGATAAAATCCCAGTTATAGATAATCTTATTAACAAGGCAGATTATATTTTGATGGGGGGTGGAATTGCAAATACTTTTCTAAAAGCAAAAGGATTAGATATCGGATTATCTCTATATGATGAAGAAAGTATTTCTTATTGTAAAAAAGTATTAAGTTGTTATGAAAAGAAAATTATTTTACCAGTTGATGCCTTATTGGGAAAAAAGACAGATGTTTCAGAAAAAGCAGTATATTATGATTTTTCTACAAAAATTGGAGATTATAAAATTTTTGATATAGGGTTAAATACGGTACAAGCTTACGCACAAATTTTAAAAAAAGCTAAAATAGTATTTTGGAATGGGCCTTTAGGAGTTACAGAATTAGAAAATTTTTCTAATTCAACTAAAAACATATGCCAAATTTTAAAAGAAAGCAAGGCAAAAGTAATTGTTGGTGGTGGAGATTCTGCTTCAGCAGTGATAAAATTAGGATTTAAAGATAGTTTCTATCATATTTCTACTGGTGGAGGAGCCTCTTTAGAATTTCTAGAAGGTAAAGAGTTGCCAGGACTTAAAGTTATAAATAATAGGTAAATTAATATGAAAAATAAAAAAATAAATATAATTATTCTCTTTATAGCTCTGTTTTTGGTTTTGTATTTAACTGTTAAAGATGATTTTATAGAAATATTTAAAACAATATTAAATATTAATTTATATATGTTTATAGTAATTTTAATTATTTTTATTTTATCTTTGTTCTTTAAATCAATAAGTTTAAATATATTTATTAATGATTATGATGAAAAGTATTCTGTAAAAAAAAGTTTTTCTTTAACTTTAATAGGACAATTTTTAAACGGGGTAACTCCTTTTCAGTCTGGAGGACAACCTTTCCAAATCTATTTGCTAAAAAAAGATGGCATTAGAATATCTTCTTCTGCTAATATAATGATAAAAGATTTTTTAGCTTATCAAACAGCATTAATAATTATGGGGGTATTAGCTTTAATTTTAAATAATTTGATTGGTTTTTATTCGTTTAGCGATTACTTAAATGTTTTAGTTTTTGCTGGTTTTTTTATAAATGTTGTTGTATATATTGTAATGTTACTAATAATTTGTTCAAAAAAATCAGGGATTAGAATTTTAAATAAATTGTTAAATCATATTTTTAAATTTAAATTATTACGAAAAAAACAAAACTATAAGGAAAAAATAAAAAGTAGTATTAATAGTTTTTATGAAAATGGAAAGAATGTAACGGAAAATAAATTTAAAATGTGTAAAGCTATATTTTTTAATCTGGTGCATTTAACTCTTTTATATATTATACCTTCTTTGGTTTTCCTTGCTTTAGGTAATAATAATGTTAATTTTATTAATTCTATTATTTCGACAGCTTTTGTTATGTTAATTAGTAATTTTATTCCTGTACCAGGAGCAACGGGAGGTATAGAATATAGTTTTATTAAATTCTTTGGTATAGTTGTTATAAATCCAACACTTTCAAGTGGTATGTTAATTTGGAGGTTTATAACATATATTTTTGGTATGATGTTAGGTTTTGTACTTCTATTGTTTAAAAAAGAGGTGAGAAGATGAGAATAGGATTATTTACTGATACTTATCCACCATTTATAAATGGTGTATCAACTAGTGTTTTAATGTTGAAGCAAGGTCTTGAAAGTTTAGGGAATGAAGTATATGTTGTTACCGTTAATAGCGAATCATTTTCCTATAAAGAAGAGGAAAATATTCTTAGAATACCTGGAATACCGGTTGGTATTTTTGATTATAGGTTGACGGGTTTATATCCTATTAAAGCAAGAAATATAATAAAAAATTGGAATTTAGATGTAATTCATACCCATACAGAGTTTGGGGTAGGAACTTTTGCTAGATTAATATCAAAGCAATATAATATTCCCCTTGTGCATACTTACCATACTATGTATGAAGAATATGTTTATTATATTACAAAAGGATATTTTGATGGTGCATCAAAAAAATTAGTTGAATACTTAACGCTATTTTTATGTGATAAAACAGTAGAGGAACTAATTGTTCCAACAAAGAAAACTTACGATTTATTTAAAGAAAAATATAAGGTTAAAAGAGATGTTCATATAATTCCGACAGGTATAGATGTAACAAGGTTCTATAAAGAAAAAGTAGATAAAATGGATGTAATAAAGGCAAAAAAAGATTTGGGTTTATCAAAAGATGATTTTGTTATACTATATTTGGGACGTATAGCTAAAGAAAAAAGCATTGATTTTTTGATAAAAAATTTAAAAGATATAATAAAGAAAATACCTAAGGCAAAATTAATTATTGTTGGTGATGGTCCTGATATGAAAGATTTGATGGAGTTAACTAATGAAAACAGGTTAAACAAGCACGTTATTTTTGTGGGTAAAGTGCCTTGGGAAGAAGTTCCTATTTATTATCAGTTGTCAGATGTATTTGTCACTGCATCTAAAACTGAGACCCAAGGGTTAACTGTTATTGAAGCAATGGCAGCTTCTAAACCAGTTGTAGCAATTAAAGATGAAAGTTTTGAACTTGTAATAACTGATAAACAAGATGGACTATTTTTTACAGATGATATTGAGTATAAGGATCTAATTTATAAATTATATAATGATCATAAATATAGAAGGCTTATTTCAAAACAAGCTAGAATAACCGCTAATAATTATAGTGCAGAAGTATACGCTAAGAGGGTTTTAGAAATTTATAAAATGGTTTTGAAAAAGGATACAAATATATTTAAAAAAGTAATTCATAATGTGCAAAGTGCATTTGGTAAAAAAGGGGAATAGATATGGGAAGTTTGTTGGTTTGTAATCATAAAATGTTTTTAACTAAAGATGAAGCTATAAATTTACGAAATCAGTTTAAAGATATAGATGTTACAGGTATAAAACTTATAGTTTGCCCAAGTTATTTAAATTTATCTGTTTTTAAGGATTTTAACTTAGGAGCTCAGGATGCTTATTATGAAGATAAGGGCCCTTATACAGCGGAGATATCTGCATACCAACTTAGTCTAGAAGGTGTTAGATATTGTTTGGTTGGTCATTCTGATAGGAAAAATATAGATACTGAAAAAGTTATTAATCTAAAAATAAAAGCGATGTTAAGAAATTCAATTACTCCTATTTATTGCATTGGAGAAACAAAATATGAAAAAGTGCTTATGAAGACCAGTGAAGTTTTAAAAAAACAGATTTTATCAGGACTTAAGGATATAAATTTAGGAAAAGAAGAAGAAATTATAATAGCCTATGAACCTATTTGGGCGGTTGGTACTGGAAAAAACATAGATAAAAAAGAACTTGAAGATACGGTTTTATTTATAAGAAAAATATTAAAGTCAATAAATATTCAGAATTTTAAAATTTTATATGGTGGTAGTGTTAACTCAAAAACTATTAAAGAAATTTCTGATGTTCAATTAGATGGTTACTTGGTAGGATCTAATTCGGTTTTGTTTGATGAATTAAAAGAGATTATAAAATGTATAAAATAATGTAAACTAACTAAAATTCAACATAAAATTTATTTTTAAATTTATATAATTGTGTTAAGCTTATTATGTAAGGAGGAAATTTTATGGAGGAAGCAAGGAAGTTTTATCCAATTAACGAAAAATCAGCATTTAGAAAGAAAATGCTTGATGCTTTAAATGATATAAGATTTTCTCTTTGTGCTTGGAAGGTTGTGAGTGGTCCTTTTATTCCAAGAACAGAATTTAAAGATATAATTATTAAGACAACTAATAAGTACGAAGCTGTTAAAGCTGCCATAGATGAAATTTTTGAATCTTATTTTCCGGTTAAGAATTCTAATTCTTTAGATGAAGGCCAAAATGAAAATAAGGGTAATCTTGGCAGAGCTAAAGTTTTGACAAGTGGTCATTTTAATTCTAGTAATAACGGTGATGCGGCTTAACTATTAAAATTTAAAGACTAAAGAGGATGTATTTTTACATTCTTTTTTTATTCGACACAATTTGATAATTTATTTGAAAAAAAGGTAATATAATTGAGTTAATTTGAGGAGGAATAGACATGAAAGAACAAAAAGAAATAAGATTATTTGTAGTAGATGATAATGAAAGCTTAATTGGAATGTTAAAGGATTATTTTGAGGATCACCAAAAGATAAAAATAGTTAAAGAAGCTCACAATGGAGAAGATGCTATAAAAATAATGGAAAAGGATTCAAACTTTTTTGATGTTTTGTTGCTTGATTTGATAATGCCTAAAAAAGATGGGATTTATGTTCTTGAGCAAATGAAATCTAAAAAGATTGAAAAACCCGTAGTAATTGGAACATCTTTTAATGCTGATGAAACTATACAGAGGGTTTCTGGATATAATCCTAAGCATTTTATTTTAAAACCTTTTGATATGGTTGATTTAGAAAATAAGTTATTAGATGCAGTTAACTATGTATCAAATAGTGGATCTAAAATTAATTTGTATCATAATAATTTAGAAATATCTGTGACTAAATTATTACATGGGTTAGGAGTACCATCTCATATAAAAGGTTATCAGTATATAAGAGAAGGTGTTATGCTAATGTATGAAAATCCAGATATAGTTGGTGCGATTACCAAAGAATTATATCCGGAAATAGCAAATAGGTATGATACTACTGTCTCTAGGGTAGAAAGAGCGATAAGACATGCCATAGAAGTTAGCTGGAATAGAGGAGATATTGACCTTATGGAAGAAATATTTGGACATAGCGTCGATTATGATAGAGCAAAACCTACAAACAGCGAATTTATTGTGACGGTGTCAGATAAACTTAGACTAGAATTTAATAATAATAAGCAAAAAAGCCACTAAGTGGTTTTTTTTAATAAAATTTTAATAATTGAGTGATATAATAAATATATAGGAGGGAAAAATATGGTTCAATATAGTGATAATAAGATGTCAAAGTTTTTTTCTACAGTATACTTATGGATGTTTATTGGTCTATTAGTATCTGGATGGGTAGCATATTATACATCGGTAAATATGTCAATGCTTAGGTTTGTTGCTAACAATTATTTTTTAATAATAATTTTAGAATTAGTTGTGGTCATAGCCTTTACTTCTCTTAGGAAGAAGGTTTCTCCTGGAGTTGCAAAAATATTATTTATAGTTTATTCTGCGGTAAGCGGTTTAACACTATCTTCAATATTTTTAGCATTTGAACTTAAAAGCATAATAATGGTATTTGCCTCAGCAGCATTAATGTTTGCACTTATGTCTTTATATGGATATACAACAAAACAAAATTTATCATCTTTTGGAAAAATGTTAATATTTGCATTACTTGCAATAATTATAATGTCATTTATAAATATGTTTGTAATGAACTCTACTTTTGGAGTTATTATTTCTGTGGTTTCTATAGTTGTATTTTTAGGACTTACGGCATGGGATATGCAAATGTTAAAAGCTATGTATAGTTATTATGAAAATGATCCAGAGGAACTTAATAAAGTAGCTATTTATGGTGCTTTAGATTTATATTTAGATTTTATTAACATCTTCTTACACTTATTACAATTGTTTGGGGATAGTAAGGATTAAACATCACGTGTAGTGATGTTTTTTTAAAAAATATATTAATAAAAAATTGCCAATAAAAAAGTTAAAAAAATCGTCAAAATCCCTTGAAATAAAGGAATTCTTCTGATATAATGGTTACTACGTGTAGATGCATGGATGTGCGAGGTTGCTGATACACCCGGTTAAGTTGTTTTTGACTATAACGGAAATCAGGTAATTCGTTACGGAGCTAGTCTATACCAGATATAGGCGAAGGGAGGAAAAAGAGTATGTCAAATAAAATTCGAATTAAATTAAAGGCTTATGAACATCGCTCTTTGGATTTGGCTGCTTCTAAAATAGTAGAAACAGTTAAACGTACAGGTGGAAAGGTTTCAGGCCCAGTGCCACTTCCAACTGAAATCCAAAAATATACAATTTTAAGAGCTGTTCATAAATATAAAGATTCACGTGAACAATTCGAAATGCGTACCCACAAAAGATTAATTGATATCGCATCACCAAGTAAAGAGACTATTGATGCTTTACAACATCTTGATTTACCAAGTGGTGTTGAAATTGAAATTAAATAATCATAGGAGGAAAAAATGGAAAGAAAAGGAATCTTAGGTCGTAAGCTAGGGATGACTCAAGTTTTTGCTAAGAATGGTAAATTGATTCCTGTTACCGTAGTTGAAGTTGAACCTAATGTTGTAACTCAAATTAAAACTATGGAAAATGATGGATATGAAGCTATTCAATTAGGCTTTGATACTAAAAGAGAAAAGTTAAGTAATAAAGCAGAACAAGGTCATTTAGCTAAAGCTAATGCTGCTCCTAAGCGCTTCTTAAAAGAGATTCGCGGAGTAGATATTAGTAAGTATCAACTAGGTCAAGAACTTAGCGTTGAAGTTTTTGAAGAAGGAGAAATGGTAGATGTTACCGGAATCTCTAAAGGAAAAGGTTTTCAAGGCGTTATTAAACGTTATAACCAATCTAGAGGACCTATGGGACATGGTTCTCAATATCACAGGGGTGTTGGTTCATTAGGAACTTTAAGACCAATGCGTGTATTTAAAGGTAAAAAATTACCAGGACATATGGGAAATATAACTGTAACTATGCAGAATTTAGAAGTTGTTGCTGTTATCCCAGAAGAAAATGTAATTTTAATAAAGGGTAATGTACCTGGTCCTAAAAAGTCTTTAGTTATCATTAAGTCAGCTGTTAAAAAGCCAAATTTGAAAAAAGAAAAGGTTGAATTAGTTTCATACGAAACTGCAGAACCTGAGGCTGAAAAGCAAGCTACTGAGGTAAACGAAGCATCACAAGAAACAGTAGAATAATTGGTTGTTTTAACTGATAAAAAATAAACTTGTGATGAAAGGAGGAACTGAAATGCCAAAAACAGCACTTTTAGATATGAAAGGTGAAAAAATTAAAGACACTAAATTAGACGATAACGTATGGGGGATTACTCCTAACGATCAAGCTATATATGAGCATGTTAAATTATTTATGGCCAACACAAGACAAGGTAGTCATAATACTAAGAACCGTAGCGAAGTTTCTGGTGGAGGAAGAAAGCCATGGAGACAAAAAGGAACGGGTAATGCTCGTCAAGGTTCTACAAGAGCTCCACACTGGGTAGGTGGAGGAGTTGTGTTTGGACCAACTTCAGAAAGAAATTACAGCAAAAAAATGAATAGAAAACAACGTCGTTTAGCTCTTAAATCAGCACTAAGCTATAGAGCAAAAGAAAATGATGTTATTGTGTTGAAAGAATTTGCTGTTGAATCAAACAAAACAAAAGATTTATTAAAAACTTTAGAAGGGTTAAAAGTATCTGGAAAAATTCTTATTGTAACTACAGAATTAACTGATAATTTAATTTTAGCTTCAAGAAATGTTAAATCAATAAATCTTGTTTTGGCTAATGAATTAAATACTTATGATGCTCTAAACTGTGACAAAATGTTGATTACAGAAGAAGCAGTAAAATATATAGAGGAGGTGCTTAAATAATGGATTCATATAAAAATGTGATTGAAGCACCAATTATTACAGAAAAGTCTGCAAATATTTCAGCTGACGGAACTAAGTTAGTTTTAAAAGTTGCAAAGAATGCTAATAAAGTTCAAATTAGACAAGCTGTAGAAAAGATTTTTAATGTTAAGGTAACGAATGTAAATACAATAAATGTTCGTCCTAAATCAAAAAGAGTAGGCCGCTACGAAGGAAAGACTAAAGCTTATAAAAAAGCTATTATTACTTTAGCTGAAGGTAGCAAACTAGATTTAAGCTAATAAGGAGGAAAGAAAATGCCAGTTAGAAAGTTCAGACCAACTACTAATGCTAGAAGAGGAATGAGTACTTTGGTTAATGATGAAATAACTAAATCTACTCCTGAAAAAAGCTTAGTTGGCAAGAAGAGAAAAAGAAACGGACATAATAACATGGGTCGTATTACGGTAAGACATCGTGGTGGCGGTGCACAAAGAAAATACCGTATAATTGACTTTAAGAGAAATAAATTTGATGTTACTGGTAAAGTAGCAGCTATTGAATATGATCCAAATAGAAGCGCTAATATTGCTTTAATTAATTATTTGGATGGTGAAAAAAGATATATTATAGCTCCTAATAATTTAAAGGTTGGGGATATAATTGTTAGCGGTGAAAACGTTGACGTTAAAGTTGGTAATGCAATGCCTATTATGAATATTCCAGTAGGTACTGTTATCCACAATATTGAAATGAGACCAGGAAAGGGTGCTCAACTTGCACGTAGTGCTGGTTCAAGTGCTCAAATTCTTGGACGTGAAGAAAAATATGTTTTAATTAGATTAAGAAGTGGTGAAACAAGAAAAATTCTTGGAACTTGTATGGCTACTATTGGTGAAGTTGGTAATGCTGATTATGCATTAGTAAACTTAGGTAAAGCAGGACGTACTCGTCATATGGGTATTAGACCTACAGTACGTGGTTCTGTTATGAACCCTAATGATCACCCACATGGTGGTGGTGAAGGTAGAGCTCCTGTTGGACGTAAGCAACCAATGACTCCATGGGGTAAACCAGCACTTGGTATGAAGACTCGTAAGAACAAAAAAGCTTCAACTAAGTTAATTGTAAGCCGTAAAAAATAATGGAAAGGAAGAGAATGTAAATGGCAAGAAGTATTAAAAAGGGACCTTATGTATTCCCAAGATTACTTAAAAAGGTTCAGAAATTAAATAAAGAAGGAAAAAAAGAAGTAATTAAAACTTGGTCACGCCGTTCAACTATATTTCCAGATTTTATCGGTCACACATTTGCAGTTCACAATGGTAAGGAATTCATCCCAGTTTATGTTACTGAAGATATGGTAGGACATAAGCTAGGTGAGTTCTCACTTACTCGTAAATGTGGTGGTCACGGCGAGAACAAAGATAAAAAGTAATAACTAGAAGGGAGAACTAATATGGAAGCGAAAGCAATTGCGAAAACAGTTCGTATTTCCGCTTTAAAATCTCGTTTAGTTATGAGGTTAATAAACGGAAAAAGCGTGGGCGAAGCTATGAGTATTTTAAACAATATGAATAATAAAGCTGCACGTATTATAAAGAAAGTATTAACTTCAGCAGTAGCAAATGCTGAAAATAATCATAATCTTGATAAAACTAAGTTATATGTAAAAGAAGCTTACGTTAATGATGGGCCTGTTCTTAAAAGATCAGTTCCTGATTCAAGAGGAAGAATTGCTAAAAACGATCACCGTACAAGTCATGTAACAGTGGTTGTAGCAGAAAGATAATATAAGGAGGAAGACTAATGGGTCAAAAAGTTAATCCTGCAGGTTTAAGACTTGGTATTAACAAGGAATGGACTGCTAAATGGTATGCACCAAGTAAAGATTTCTCTAAAGCATTAGATAATGATATGAAAATTCGTAAATTCTTATCAAATAAATTAAAAAATGCGGCAGTATCTTCTGTATCAATTGAAAGAAGTAATAAAAAAACTGAAGTTAAAATTAATACTGCTAAACCAGGTGTTGTTATAGGACATGGTGGTGAAGAAATCGAAAACTTAAAAAAAGAAATTAACAAATTAGTTGGAGAAGAAGTACAAATCTCCATTTTAGAAGTTAAGAATCCAGATTTAGATGCTCAATTAGTTGCTAATAACATCGCAAGTCAAATTGAAAACAGAGGTTCTTACAGAATGGCTCAAAAAAGAGCTATTAGAAATACAATGAAAGCTGGAGCAAAGGGAATCAAAACTTTATGTTCTGGTCGTCTTAATGGGGCTGAAATTGCTCGTAGTGAAGGTTATAATGAAGGTACAACACCTCTACATACTTTAAGAGCTGATATTGATTATGCAACAGCAGAGGCAAATACTACATATGGTAAAATAGGTGTTAAGGTATGGATTTATAAAGGTGAAATACTTCCTTCAAAAAATAAGGGGGGTAATAAAGATGTTAATGCCAAAAAGAACTAAATATCGTAAACCTCACAGAATTTACTATGAAGGAAAGTCAAAAGGAAATACCGTATTACACTTTGGTGAATATGGTTTAATGGCAAAAGAAGGAGCTTGGATTTCTGCAAAGCAAATTGAGGCTGCTCGTGTTGCTATGACAAGATACATGAAACGTGGAGGAAGAGTTTTTGTTAATATATTCCCTCACTTATCATTAACTAAAAAACCTTTAGAAACTCGTCAAGGTAAAGGTAAAGGTAATCCTGAAAGCTGGGTTGCAGTTGTTAAAGAAGGTAAAATTATGTTTGAAGTATCAGGTGTAACTGAAGAAGTAGCTCGTGAAGCTTTAAGGCTTGCAATGCATAAGTTACCAATCAAATGTAAATTTGTAACTAAAGAAAATGGTGGTGAAAAAAATGAAGGTTAAGGAAATTAGAGAATTAACCACTGAACAAATTGAAGCTAAAATTACTGAATTTAAGGATGAAATTTTCAATTTGCGTTTAAAACAAGCTACTGGAAATTTGGAAAAACCTTCAAGAATACATGAATTAAGAAAAGACGTTGCTAGAATGAAAACTATTTTAGCAGAACGTAAGGAAGCATAAGGAGGTTTACTAATGGAAAGACAAAAACGTGAAGTAGTAGGTAAAGTTGTAAGTGCAAAAAATAATAAAACTATTACAATTTTAGTTGAAACTTATAAAAAAGATCCAAAATATGGTAAACGTGTTAAATATTCTAAGAAATATGCAGCACATGATGAAAATAACCAAGCTAAAGTCGGAGATATTGTTAAAGTAGTTGAAACAAAGCCATTATCAAAGACTAAAAGATTTAGTTTAGTGGAAATAGTAGAAGAAGCCGTAATTTTATAGGCACTATGCAAATAAGAAGGAGGATTCAATATGATTCAACAACAAAGTCGTTTAAAAGTTGCTGATAACTCTGGAGCTCGTGAATTAATGGTTATAAGAGTTTTAGGTGGTAGCACTAGAAAAACAGGAAACATTGGTGACATCGTAGTTGGAACAGTAAAAAAAGCAACTCCAAATGGTAATATAACAAGTGGTAAAGTTGTAAAAGCAGTTGTTGTAAGAAGTAAATTTGGAATGCGTAGAGATGATGGTTCTTATATCAAATTTGATGATAATGCTTGCGTTATTATTAAGGATGATAAGACACCAGTTGGAACAAGAATTTTAGGTCCAGTAGCACGCGAATTACGTGATAAAGATTTCATGAAAATTGTATCGTTAGCTAAAGAAGTGTTATAGACCTTTTAAGGAGGAAATCATGAATTTAAAAGTTGGAGATAAAGTAATTGTTATTGCTGGTAAAGATAAAGGTAAAGAAGGAAAAATCATCGAAAAGAAAGGTGAAAGAGTAAAAGTTGAAGGTGTTAATATAGTAAAGAAACATATTAAACCAAATGGTCAAGATCAAAATGGTGGAATTATTGATACTGAAGCTTTTATTCATATTTCTAATGTTAATATGATTGATCCAAAAACCAAAAAAAGCACTAGAATAGCACATGAAATAGATAAAGATGGAAATAAAGTTAGAATTTCTAGCAAGTCAAAAACAAAATTAGACTAATCTGGAAGGAGGGTAACTATGAACAGTTTAAAAGAACAATATAATAAGGAAATTATTCCTGAACTAACAAAAAAATATAATTATACTACTGTCATGGCTGTACCAAAGTTAGAGAAGATTGTAGTTAATATGGGAGTTGGAGATGCAACAACAAATAGTAAATTAATGGATGTTGCAGTTTCTGAATTAGAAAAAATAACTGGACAACAACCAGTTATTACTAAAGCCAAAAAGTCTGTTGCTGGTTTTAAAGTAAGAGAAGGACAACCTATTGGTTGTAAAGTAACACTTCGCGGTGAAGTAATGTACACTTTCTTGGAAAAATTAATTAGAATAGCTTTACCTCGTGTACGTGATTTTAGAGGTATTTCTTCAAAGGCTTTTGATGGAAGAGGAAATTATACTTTAGGTATAAAAGAACAAACAATTTTTCCTGAAATAGTATATGATGAAGTTGTTAAGGTACGTGGAATGGACATTGTTTTTGTTACAACAGCAAAGACAAATGAAGAAGCATTAGACTTGTTAAAAGGTTTTGGTTTACCTTTTAGAAAGTAAGCAAATAGGAGGAATTTAATGGCAAAAAAAAGCATGGTTGTAAAAGCTAAAAGACCAAAGAAATATAAAGTACAAGAATATACTCGTTGCAACAGATGCGGTCGTCCACATTCAGTAATGAGAAAGTTTGGTATCTGCCGTATTTGCTTTAGAGAATTAGCGTATAAAGGTGAAATTCCTGGCGTTAAAAAGTCAAGTTGGTAAGAGAATAGAGTTGAAGGGAGGATACAAATGTTAGTAACAGATCCAATCGCAGATTTACTTACGAGAATTCGTAATGCTAATCAAATGCGTTATAATGAAGTTGTTGTGCCTTCATCAAATGTAAAAAAACAAATAGTAAAAATTTTAAAAGAAGAAGGTTACATCACAAACTATAAAGTAGAAAAAGGGGAAGTACAAGATAATATCATTATTACTTTAAAATATGGACAAAATAAGGAAAGAGTTATTTCTGGTTTGAAAAAGATTTCCAAACCAGGATTACGTGTGTATGCTAAGGCTGAAGAAATTCCAACAGTATTAAATGGTTTAGGGATTTCGATAGTTTCAACATCAAAGGGAATTATGACTGGTAAAGAAGCCAAAAAAGAAAACCTTGGTGGGGAAGTATTAGCATATATATGGTAATTTGATAGGAGGAACTGAAATGAGTCGTATTGGAAATAGAGTTTTAACTATTCCTGAAAAAGTAGAAGTAATAGTTAATGATAACCAAGTTAACGTTAAAGGGCCTAAAGGAGAATTATCATTAGGTGTAGATAAAAATATTAAAGTTTCTGTTGAAGAAAATAAAATAACAGTTACAAGAAATAATGATATTAAAAAAGTTAAACAAATGCATGGAACAACTAATGCATTAATAGCTAACATGATTAAGGGTGTTTCTGAAGGTTTTGAAAAGAGTCTTGAAATATTTGGTGTTGGTTATAGATTTAATCTTAAAGGAAAAGTATTAGAGGTAAGCGCAGGTTACTCTCATAAAATAGAACTTGAAGTTCCTGAAGGATTAACTGTTGATGCAGTAAGTGCAACAGAAATTACAATAAGAGGTATTGACAAAGAAAAAGTTGGAAAATTTGCTGCTGAAATAAGAGAAATAAGAAAACCTGAACCATATAAAGGAAAAGGAATTCGTTACAAAGGCGAACATATTCGTCGTAAAGAAGGAAAGAAAGCTTCTAAATAATAGGAAAGGGAGATTATTACAATGATAAAAAAGACATCACGTAATGAAGCTCGTATAGCTAGACATGCTAGAATTAGAAATAAGATTAGTGGAACTGGCGAGTTACCAAGATTATGTGTATTTAGATCTTTAAAAAACATTAGTGCTCAAATTATTGATGACACTAAAGGAGTTACTTTAGTTAGTGCTTCAAGTTTAGATAAAGATTTAAAAATTACAAATGGTGGTAACATAGAAGCAAGTAAGCTTGTAGGGGCTGAAATTGCAAAGAAAGCAAAAAAAGCAAAAATAACTAAAGTAGTATTCGATAGAGGTGGATACTTATATCACGGACGTGTTAAAGCTTTAGCTGACGCTGCTCGTGAAAATGGATTAGAATTCTAAAGGAGGGTAACAAAGTGGAAAGAAGAAATAGCAAACCACGCGAAAAAGAATATAACGAAGTCGTTATTTCAGTTAATCGTGTTACAAAAGTTACCAAAGGTGGACGTCATCTTCGTTTTGCAGCAACAGTTGCTGTAGGAGATGGAAAAGGTAAAGTTGGCCTTGGAACAGGAAAAGCAAATGAAGTTCAGGATGCTATTAAAAAAGCAATTGGTAATGCAACTAATAATATTATTAGAGTTGATTTAGTTGATAACAGAACAGTTTCTCATGACGCCATAGGAACTTCAGGAGCTGCAAAAGTATTAATTAAGCCTGCTGTTGCTGGTACTGGTATTATTGCTGGTGGTTCAGTACGTGCAGTACTTGAATTAGCTGGCGTAAAAGACATTATTTCAAAATCACTTGGATCAAATACAAAATTAAATACCGCTAGAGCTACAATTGAAGCACTTAAATCCCAAAAATCAGCAAAGCATATAGCTGAATTAAGAGGAAAAACTGTAGAGGAGATTTTAGGATAATGAAACTACATGAATTAAAATTTTTAGAAGGTTCTAAGAAAAATATTAAAAGATTAGGACGTGGGTCTAGTAGCGGTACTGGAAAAACAAGTGGTAGAGGTCAAAAAGGACAAAATTCTAGAAGTGGTGGTGGAGTAAGACCAGGTTTTGAAGGTGGTCAATTACCATTATATAGAAGATTGCCTAAGAGAGGATTTTCTAATGCTTTATTTAAAAAAACATATGCTGTTATTAATGTATCAGATTTAAATATGTTTAATGATGGTGCAGAAGTAACTCCAGAATTACTTAAAGAAATGGGCATTATAAAAAAGGAATTATCAGGAATTAAAGTTCTTGGTAACGGAAGCTTAGAAAAGAAATTAACTGTTAAAGCAAATTGCTTTTCATCAGTTGCAAAAAATAAGATAGAAGCTGTGGGTGGAAAAGCAGAGGTGATTTAGATGTTTAAAAATTTTAAACAACTGTTTTCTGCTAGAAACAAAGATTTAAGAAAAAAAATTCTCTTTACTTTATTTATATTATTCTTATATAAAGTCGGAACATCTATTAGGGTTCCTGGAACAGAAAATATCACTCAAGATTTAGGCTTTTTGGAGCTTTTGAATGTTATGGGTGGAGGTTCATTAAAGAATTTTTCAATCTTTGCTTTGGGTGTTACACCTTATATTAGTGCATCAATTATAGTTCAATTATTGCAGATGGATATAATTCCGTACTTTTCTAATTTAGCTAAGGAAGGGCATACTGGTAGAGTTAAGTTGAATAAAATTACTAGATATATTGGGATAGCATTTGCATTTTTGCAAGGCTATGTTATGTCATTTTCCTTTTTAGGAGAAAGTAGTACAGCTTTAGAATATTTAAGAGTATCTTTAATATTAACTGCTGGAACTTGTTTCTTACTTTGGTTAGGAGATCAAATAACTAAAAAAGGAGTTGGAAATGGTATTTCACTATTAATTATGGCTGGTATTTTAATAAGTACTCCTAGTATGATGGTTGATGCATTTGGTTCATTTGTAGTATCTGGAACTACCCAAGAGGTAGCTTTAGGAATAACAAAATTTATTTTATTTATATTACTATATGTAGCGATAATAGTTGGTGTAGTATTTATAGAAAAATCAGAAAGACGAATACCTATTCAATATTCGAACAGAACAACAACAGCCTATGGAGCAAAACAAACTTACATTCCTTTGAAATTAAATTCAGCAGGAGTTATGCCAGTTATTTTTGCTTCGAGTTTGATTTCGATACCTTCTTTGATAGCAACTTTTGTAAAAAATGATTCATTTTCTTTGTTTGTCAATAGTTATATAAATTATAATACAGTGACAGGTTTTATATTGTACATATTATTTATTGTGTTATTTTCTTATTTATATACATTTATGGCAACGGGTTTAAAACCTAAAGAGTTAGCTGAGAATCTTAATAAACAGGGTGGCTATATTCCTGGTATTAGACCTGGAAAAGAAACAAAAAATTATATAGGAAATGTTTTATCGAAAACAACTTTCCTAGGAGCATTATTTCTAATAGTAATTGCAGGTTTTCCAATTTTAGCTGCTAATATTAGTAGTTTACCTACTAGTGTAACAGTTGGTGGTACTGGACTATTAATTGTTGTAGGAGTTGCTCTTGAAACTTATAATCAAATAGAAAGTACTTTGTCTGCAAGAAGTTATGAAAGGAGTTATCGTAGGTAATGAAAAACGTTATTTTGTTAGCTCCCCCAGCAGCTGGTAAAGGTACTTTATCAGAGCTGTTAGTAGAGAAATATGGTTATAAGCATATTTCAACGGGAGATTTGCTTAGAAATGAAATAAATAATAAAACGGAAATTGGTAAACAAGCTGAAAGTTTAATGAAAGAGGGAAAGTTTGTTTCTGATGATGTTATAGTATCTTTGATTTCAAAGACTATAAGTGATAATGAATGTGATAAAGGTTATATTTTGGATGGTTTCCCAAGGACAATTGTTCAAGCTGAAAAATATGATAAATTGTTAAATGATTTAAATAAAGATATAGGTATTGTTATTTATTTAGATATTGATAAAGAAACAGCAATGAAAAGAGCTTGTTCTAGATTGAACTGTCCAAAGTGTGGTAGAATTTATAATAAATATTCAGAAGATACAAAGCCTAGACTTGAAGGAATTTGTGATGACTGTAATGTTAAATTAACACAAAGAGCTGATGATAGTGAAGAAACTTTTGGCAAGAGATTCGATGAATATATGAACAAGACTATGCCTTTATATGATCATTATAAGAAACGCAATTTGTTATTTAAAATAAATGCAAGAGAACAAAAAAATGATATTTTGAATAAAGTAATTAAACTATTAGAACAGTAGGCGATAAAATGATAAGTATAAAATCGGCACGTGAAATTGAATTAATGGTTATTGCTGGTAAAATTGTTTTTGAAACACATCAGCATTTAAAAAAATTAATAAAACCTGGAATAAGTTTAGTTGAATTGGATAGCGAAGCAGAAAGATTTATACTAAGTAAAGGTGCAAAACCTTCTTTTAAAGGGTATGATGGTTTTCCTAATGCAACTTGTATTTCTGTTAATGAGGAGGTTGTACACGGAATTCCATCCAATAGAAAATTGAAATTAGGAGATATTGTTTCGATTGATATCGGTGCAGATTATAAAGGTTATCATGGAGATTCTGCTTGGACTTATGCAGTAGGTAATATAGATGATGAAAAAAAATATTTGTTAGAACATACAAAAAAGGCTTTGTATGAAGGTATAAAACAAGTAAAACCAGGAAATAGAATAGGTGATATTGGTTATGCTGTTGAAAATTACGCTAATAATCACAATCTTGGTATTGTAAGGGAATTATGTGGCCATGGAGTTGGTAATAAACTTCATGAAGATCCAGATGTTCCCAATTATGGAAATAAGCATACTGGCCCAATATTAAAAGAAGGCATGGTTATTGCGATAGAACCAATGCTTAATTTGGGAAGTGATGATATAGTAATTGAAGACAATGATTGGACGATAACGACTTTAGATCAAAGACCTTCAGCTCATTTTGAGCATACGGTGCTGGTAACTAAAGACGGATATAGGATTTTGACAGGAGAGTGATTTAAATGGCAAAAGAAGAAATGGTTGAAGTAGAAGGTAAGGTAATCGAATTACTAAAAGGTGGAGACTTTAAAGTTCAACTTAATAATGGACATACTGTAGAAGCCCGCGTTTCTGGTAAAATGCGAATGAATAAAATTCGTATTTTACCAGGTGATACAGTAGTTCTAGAAATATCACCTTATGATTTAACACGCGGACGTATAACCTATAGAAAATGATAGGAGGATAAAATATGAAAGTAAGACCATCAGTTAAAAAGATTTGTGACAAATGTAAAATCATTAAAAGAAATGGGAAAGTAATGGTTATCTGTGAAAACCCTAAACATAAACAAAGACAAGGTTAATAGGAGGTGTATTTATGGCACGTATTAAAAACGTTGATTTACCAGATAATAAGAGAATAGAAGTTGCTTTAACTTATATACATGGTATAGGAAGAAAATTATCAAAGAATATCTTAACTAAATTAAATATAAATTTAGATAAAAAAGTTAAGGAATTAAGTGACGAAGAAGTTACTATGATTCGTAAGGAATTAGATAACTATTTACTAGAAGGTGATCTAAGAAGAGAAGTTTCCATGAATATAAAAACAAAGATGGAAATTGGTTCTTACCAAGGTATTCGTCACCGTAAAGGATTACCTGTAAGGGGTCAATCAACAAGAAGAAATGCAAGAACTCGTAAGGGTAAAGGTAAGACTGTAGCTAATAAGAAGAAGTAGGAAAAGGAGGGTAAATAATGGCATATAAAGCAAGAAAACGTAAAGTTAAAAAGAATATACCAGAAGGACAAGCTCATATTTCTTCAACATTTAATAATACTATTATAACTATAACTGATAAAGAAGGAAATGTTGTATCTTGGGCTTCAGCTGGAACTTCAGGTTTTAAAGGAAGTAAAAAGAAAACTCCATTTGCAGCAGGAATAAGTGCAGAAGCAGCTGGAAAAGCAGCTTATGATGCTGGAATGAGAAAAGTAGCAGTATTTGTAAAAGGATTAGGTTCTGGACGTGAAACTGCAATTCGTTCTTTACAAACTGCAGGATTGGAAATTACTTCAATAACAGATGTTACACCTGTTCCACATAATGGTTGTCGTCCACCAAAACGTTCACATGGATAATCTAGAAAAGGGAGTGAATTTAAGTGATAAAATTCGAAAAACCACAATTTAAAGTTGCTGAATACGTAGAAAGTAGAAACTATGGAAAATTTGAAATTGAACCTTTAGAAAGAGGTTTTGGTACAACTATTGGTAATGCTTTACGTAGGGTAATGTTATCTTCATTGCCTGGGGATGCTATAACAAGTGTTCATATTGACGGAGTTCTTCATGAATTTCAAACAATTGATGGGGTTATTGAAGATGTAACTCAAATTATTTTAAACTTAAAAAATGTAATTGTAAAAAAACATGTAGAAGGAACTAAAGTCATAAAATTAAATGTTGAAAGAGAAGGATTAGTTACTGCTGCTGATATAGAAAAAGATGCAGATATTGAGATAATTAATCCTGATCAAGAAATTGCTACTTTGGTTAAAGGTGGAAAGCTAAACATGGAAATGACTATTGGTAGTGGTCGCGGATATGTAAGAGCTGAAGCTAATAAAAAAATGATGGGAGATACAAAATTAAATACAATTACTATGGATTCTAATTTTTCTCCTATTGAAAGAGTTAATTATGAAGTTGAAGGTGCACGTGTAGGGCAAGATGATACTTATGATAAATTAACAATGGAAATTTGGACAAGTGGAGCTATGAAACCAGAAGAAGCAATAGCATTGGCTTCTAGAATTATAATTGAACATTTTGACATTTTAACTAAAATTGATGAAATAGCAGATGAAACAGGTTTAATGAAACAAAATGTAGATGATTCAAAAACAAAGGCTCTTGAAATGTCAATTGATGAGTTAGAATTTTCAGTTAGAGCTTATAACTGTTTAAAAAGAGCTAATATAAATACTTTACAAGATTTAACTCAAAAATCTGAAAATGAAATGATGAAAATCAGAAATTTAGGTAAAAAATCTTTAAAAGAAGTTATTGATAAAGTAAAAGAAATGGGATTCTCATTTAGAAATGAAGATTAACACAGATAAGGAGGAATATAATGGCTTATAGAAAATTAGGACGTACTAATAAGCATAGAAAATCTATGCTTGCTAATTTAACAAAAGACCTAATTAAAAATGAACGTATTGAAACTACTGAAACTCGTGCCAAAGAAGTTCGTAAATGTTTTGATAAAATGGTAACTTATGGTAAAAATGGTAGTTTAATGGCTAGACGTAACGCCCTTGCTTTTTTACAAAATGATAAAGAAGTTGTAAGAAAAGTATTTGATGATTTAGCAAAACGTTATGAATCAAGAAACGGCGGCTACACAAGAATTTTAAAATTGTCTGAAAGAAGGGGCGACGATGCCCTTATGGTAATACTAGAATTAGTAGATTAGAAAAAAAGCTTTATAGCTTTTTTTTTGCATAAAAATTAGTTTTATTACTAGAATTTTTATATATTATGTGATATTCTTATAATGGTGATAGTACATGAAAGTATTAATAACGGGAGCATCTAGTGGTATAGGTAAAGATTTGGCCTTAGAATTTAGTAATTATGGCTATGATTTAGTTTTGGTAGCTAGAAATGAAAAAGCATTAAAAAAAGTGGCTAATTTATGCAAAACAAAGGTAGAAGTTTGCGTAATGGATTTATCTAATCCAGAAAATTGTAACAGGTTATATAAAAAATATAAAAATATAGATATTTTAATTAATAATGCAGGATTTGGTCTCTTTGGAGAATTTAATAAAACTAATTTAGACAAAGAAATGAATATGATTGATTTAAATATTAAAGGATTACATACTTTATTTAAACTTTATTTAAATGATATGGTGAAGAGAAATTCGGGTACGATTTTAAATGTTGCTTCAACAGCAGCTTTTTTACCAGGACCTCTTATGAGTACCTATTATTCAACAAAATCTTATGTTTATAATCTTACGATGGCTATATATGAGGAATTAAGGCATGCAAAATCAAAGGTTAATGTTTCTGTTTTATGCCCTGGACCAGTTGATACTAATTTTAATAAGGTAGCGAATGTTAAATTTGTGGCGAGAGGATTAACAAGTGAATTTGTAGCAAAATACACTGTTAAAAAATTATTAAAAGGAAAGCTGGTTATAATTCCAGGATTATTAAACAAACTAGGAGTTATTGGATGCAAGCTGGCTCCAGTAAGATTATTAATGAAAATAGATTATCATTTTCAAAAAAGAAAGGATGTTTAAAATGAAAAAAGAAAAAGGTTTTACTTTAGTAGAATTACTTGCAGTAATAACTTTACTTGCGGTAATAATGGTAATTGCAGGTGCTTCTGTTACAAAAATTAGAAAGGATTCTAGCAAAAAAGAAGCAATACAGTTAGAAAATATGTTAACAGAAGTTGGATCTAATGTGTATAGTTATGAAACTATAAGTGGTACAAATGAAGCTGGGTCTTTTAATGCTCTTTATCAGATAGGGAATCCTTTTATAATTAAATTAGACCAGTTAAAAGGTGCGGGTTATTTAAAAGATTTGACTTCTGATAATAAAATACCTAATCCTTTTGGCGGAGTGGGCTGCGATGGATATATATTAGTAGATCCAAGTAGTGATACTATTTTTAAAGGTTATCTAAATTGTGGGGAAGATTACACGACTAGTGATTTTGGAGTTTATCAATCTGCAACTTCAGCTACTTTATCAAATTCATAAGCTTAAATTGAGATTTAAAAAGCTACAAAAGTAGCTTTTTTTTTGAATTTATTATATAATATTCTCTTAACTTTTAAGGAGGTGAAAAATCTTGAATATACTTGAAATAAATGATTTAATGTTTAGATATAAAGATAAGTTTATTTATGATAAATTTTCACTTTCTATCGAAAAGGGAAGCTGGGTTACTATAGCTGGACCTAACGGTGCAGGTAAAACTACGTTAGTAAAAATTTTAGCTGGTTTGGTAAAAAACTATTCTGATATAAAATTTTTTGGAAAGAGTTACAATAAGAAAAGTTTTTTTGAAATAAGAAAAGAAATTGGTTTTGTTTTTGATAATCCTGATAACTTTTTTGCGTGTGAGACAGTTGAGGACGAACTTGCTTTTTCTTTAGAAAATATGGCCATTTCTCCTAATGTTATAAGAAAAAAAATAAAAGAAGTTTCAGACTTATTAAAGTTAAATGATATGTTAAAACTAAATCCTTCTGACTTAAGTGGGGGTGAAAAACAAAAAATAGCCCTAGGTTGTGCTCTTATGTTAGAACCAAGAATTTTAGTATTGGATGAAGCTTTAATGATGATAGATATAAACGAAAGGGAAGAGCTACTTAAGTTATTAAAAGTTTATAATAAGGAAAAAAGGGTTACAATTTTATCTTTTACCCACAATTTAGATGAAGCTATATATTCTGATAGACTTATCATTTTAAATGAAGGAAAAATAATTGTAGATGGAGCTTTTCCAGATGTTTTTTCAGAAGAACTTGTAATGAGAAAGATAGGGCTTGAGGTACCATTTTCAATTGAATTAAGTCAAAAGTTAAAGTTATATAATTTAATAGAGAACATTGACTTAAGCCTTGAAAGGTTGGTGACCAAATTATGGAAGTAATTTTTAAAAATGTTAGTTTCTTGTATAATAGGGGAATGCCAAATGAAAAAAGAGCCTTAGATAATATTAATATGATTTTAAATAGAAATTTAATTCATGGTATAATAGGTCCAATAGGCAGCGGAAAGTCTACTATGTTAGAACTTATGAATGGTATAACTAAACCATCTGAAGGTGAGATAATAATAGGAAAATATAATCTTACAAATAAAAAAGAAAGGTTTAATTTTAATAAATTTAGATATGATGTTGGTCTGGTTTATCAATTTCCTGAGAAACAATTTTTCTGCTCTACGGTAGGAGAAGAAATTGCTTTTGCTGAAAAAATTTTTGAACCTAAAAATAGGAATCTTAAAACAAAAGTTATAAAAGTTTTAAAAATGGTAGGTTTGGATGAAAGCTATCTTTTAAGGAGTCCTTTTAACTTAAATGGAGGTGAAAAAAGAAGGGTTGCTATTGCTTCCGTTTTAATTTCTAATCCAAAACTTTTAATAATGGATGAACCTACTATAGGTCTTGATAATAATAGTAAAAAAAGGCTTATGAAATTATTAATTAATCTTAAAAACAAATTTGGAAAAACGATTATTATCGTAACACATGATGTTGATATGCTATATGAAATTGTTGATAATATTATTGTTTTAAATGATGGTAGAATAATTAAAGAAGGAAATAAAATTGAAGTTTTTAGTGATGTAGAGTTATTGGACAAGAATAATACCCCTGTTCCTAGCATAATAAGATTTGAGAAACTGGTTTTCAATAAAACTGGAATAGACTTAGGATATTGTGCTGGTATAAATGACCTAGTAAGGGCGGTGGTAAAGAATGTCAAGTAAGTATCCTTTCTTTAAATTTATTTCTGGTTCTTCTAAAATTCATATTATGAATTCTAAAATGAAAATTATTTGGTTTTTACTTTGTATATTGATTTCTTTATTATTAAGAGATTTTATTACTTTATCAATATTTTTATTATATTTATTATTTATTATGAAAGAAAGTGACATACCTTTAAATGCTTATATATCAAATTTATTTATCCTTTGGCCACTTTTTACATCGATTTTTATGATTGCATTGTTTTTAACTTTTGATTTTACTAATGCTTTTTATCTTGTTTTGAAAATTATTTTTATAATTTTAATATTTTTGATATTAACTTTTACTACTTCACTTAGTGAGATTGCTTGGGGATTTGATTGCACATTTACTAAGTTAAAAAAAATAGGTATACCGGTTTCTAAATGGTCTCTTAAAGTAGCAATGGGAATAAAGTTTATTTCTACGTTATTTGAGCAATTTAAAGCCGTTAGAAAGTCGATGGCTTATAGAGGGGTTTCCTATAAGAAAAATGGTTTTAAGGCTGCTAAAAACATGTTTATACCGGTAATTAAATTATCATATAAGCTATCAACCAGGATGATATCAGCAATGAAAATGAGGTTTTATGGTAACTCCAGGGAAAGAACTAATTATCATGAAAATAAAGTAACAAAATTTGATAAATATATTGTATTAGCTTCTGTTGTAATTATTTATATATCTTTATATTTGGGGTGGTTTTAATGCGTTATATGATTGATTTTTCTTATTCAGGACAATTATTTAATGGATACCAAAAACAGCCAGGCTTACGTACTGTTCAAGGCGAAATAGAAAAAGTTTTAACAGATATTAATAATTCTAGTGTAAAAATTTATTCTGCAGGAAGAACTGATGCTAAAGTTAATGCTCTTCATCAAGTAGCTCATTTTGATTTAGATAAAAATATACAAACTTTCAAAATTAAAATGGCTCTTAATAGTTATTTGCCGGATGATATACATATAAATTTTGTTAAGGAAGTTTTTGAAAACTTTCATGCAAGATATATGGCGAAATCAAAAATTTACGAATATAAGATAAATTTAGGAGAATTTAATCCTTTACTTCGCACCCAAGTGTATCAATACGGAAAAACTTTAAATATAAGCAAAATAAAGGAATCTCTAAAATATTTTGAGGGAGAACATGATTTTACTACTTTTACATGTGCTGAAGATAAACGAAGTGATAAAATTAGAACAATTTTATCTGCTTCAGCTGAACAAAAAGGTGATACTATAATAATTACGTTTTTAGGTACAGGTTTTTTAAAATATCAAGTAAGAAACATGGTAGGGCTTTTAATCAAAATTGGAGAAGAAAAAATTGAACCTAAGGAAATACCCATTCTTTTTCAAAAAAAGGATAGAAAAGCAATTGGTCTTACCGCACCTGCTGAAGGATTAACTTTAGTTAAAATTAATTATTAAAAAAACAGTTCGAAAACTGTTTTTTTATTTTACATCTTCAATTAATTCAAATAATGTTTTAATTCCTATTAGGCCACATAATCCTACTAATATGTATATTATTTTTGAGCCTAAAGCTGTTGCGCCACCGAAAATTGCAGCAACAAGATCAAAGTCAAATAAACCAATAAGACCCCAATTTAAAGCTCCAATTATCATGACAGTTAAAGCTATAATTTGTAATATCTTCATAAAATCCTCCTTTTATACTAATATGATAGTCAAAAAAAATTTTTTTATACAAGAATATTATAAAAAATAAACCATATAATTAAATGAAAAAATAAAGAGGTGAATGAATGAAAAAAATATTTAAAATATTATTAATTTTATTATGTGCATCTTTTTTGAGTGCATGTGGAAAAGATGATCAAAAATCAGTTTTAAATAAAATTAATAAAAAAGTAGATAAAGTGCAAGGCTATCAGCTTAAAGGAGAGATGGAATTAATAAATAATGAAGATTCTTATAAATATGATGTTACGGTTTCTTATAAAAAAGAAAATAAATTTAGGGTTTCATTAAGAAATAAGGTGAATAATCATGAGCAAATAATTTTAAAAAATGATGATGGGGTTTATGTACTTACTCCTACTTTGAACAAAAGTTTTAAATTTCAAAGTAAGTGGCCTTATAATAATTCGCAAGCTTATTTACTTCAATCAGTTATAAAAGATATGTTAGATGATAAAAACTTATCTATGAAAAAAGATAATAATAAATATATATTTACTAGTGATGTAAATTATAAAAATAATGTTAACTTAGAAAAACAAGAAATTATCTTTGATAAGGATTTAATTATTAAAAGTGTAGTAGTTTATGATAAAGATAATAATCCGCAAATTAAGGTCAAATTTAATGAAGTTGATATGAACGCAAAGTTTAAAGATGATTATTTTCTGTTAGAGAAAAATATGGATGTGTCTAAAACGAATCAAACTATTAGTCAAAATGAGGAATTATTACAAGAAGCAATATATCCTATGTATCTTCCTGAGGGAACATATTTAGAAAGTGAAAAGGTGGTAGATCTTGATGAGGGATCTAGAATAATATTAACTTTTTCAGGTACCGATCCTTTTATGCTTGTTGAGCAAACAGCCGTAAAGGAAGATGATATGGCTGTAATTCCTACGAGTGGAGATTTAGATATGATTGCAGACTCAGTCGCTATTATAGGAGAATCTTCAATTAGTTGGGTAAGTCAAAATGTGGAATATTATTTAGTTTCTAGTGATTTAACTAAAGAAGAATTAGTAAATGTTGCAAAATCTATATCTGTATTACCAGTTAATAAATAATGTATTAAATTTTTGATATTTATGATACAATGGTTCTGGTGATATAAATGAAAGATGAATTAAAAAACGGAATAATTATTTCAGTTACAGTTTTATTAATAATTTTGGTTGTTTATCTAACTACTGCTTTTTTAACGGGGGAGTTAGGTAATTCAAACATTAAAGATGCAAAAAATGAACAGACTAATGAGCCTAATTATCAAGAACAATTTACTAACAAAATAATAGCAAGCAAAGTTTTTGATCAAAAAGAAGATAAATATATGGTTATTTTCTTTTCACAAAAAGATGTTAGCGAATCTATAAAGAATCTTATAATTAATTATGGTGAAACTGATTTAAAATTATATAAGGTAAATACTGATGAAGCTATTAATAGCTTTATAAAAAGTGAAAATTCTAATGCTAATGCAAGCAGTAGTGAAGAACTTAAAATAAAAGGAACTACACTTATTACTATAGAAAATGGTAAAATTACATCTTTTGAGGAAGATGAATCAAAAATTGCTTCAGTTTTAAAGTAACAATTGTTACTTTTTTTCTTTTTTATGATATACTTTTATTATGCGGAGGCTAAGATGAAACTTAATAAACATTTAAAAGGTAAATATAAAGAAGTTGAAAAAAAACTTAACACAAAAAGTGATTTTAAATTATATGAACTGATTTTATTTGGTTTTTTAATAATGATTTTTTCAGTTTTTATAACTGTTGTGATAACTCATGAAATTTTAACTGGAAAGAGTTTTAACGGAAATATTTCTATTTCTAATAGTGATAAAATGAAGGACTTTGAAGAAGTTTATAATTTGGTTAATTCATCTTACTATAAAGATGTAAATCAAACAGATCTTATAGATGGTGCTATTAATGGTATGCTATCTTCTTTGAAAGATCCTCATACGAGTTATTTTAATAAACAAGAAACAGAAAATTTTAATGAGCTAATGAGTGGTTCTTTTGCAGGAGTTGGATTAGAAATTACTTCTGATGAAGATCAGAATATATTAGTTGTTTCTGTATTTAAAAATTCACCAGCTGAAGAAGTAGGAATAAAATTTAATGATATAATAATTGAAGTGAACGGAAAGTCTACAAAAGGATTATCCACTACTGAAGTTGTAAATTTGATCAAAGATCCAGAAAAAGAAATTGCAACTATAAAAGTAAATAGGAATGGAGAGGTTTATAAGTTTGAAGTTGAAAAAAGAGAAGTTGTCATAGAGTCAGTTGAATCTAAAACTTTTGAAAAAAATGGTAAAAAGATTGGATATATTATAATAAATAGTTTTGCAAATAACACATATGAACAATTTAAAGAACAGTTAGAATTATTAGAAAAGAATAAATTAGAAGGTTTAATAATAGATGTTAGGGGAAATTCTGGCGGTTATTTGCATTCTGTTACGGATATAATAGATATGTTCATACCTAAAGATAAGGTTATTTACCAGATTCAAGATAAGAATAAAACAGAAAAGTTCTATTCCAAAACAGAAGAATCTAGAAACTATCCTTTAGCGGTTTTGGTTAACAAAGCAAGTGCATCAGCTTCAGAAATTTTAGCTATATCTTTAAAAGAAACCTATGGGGCTGAAGTAATTGGTACATATACATATGGAAAAGGAACCGTCCAGACCACCCACATGTTAAGTAATGGTTCAATGATAAAGTATACAATTCAAAAGTGGTTGTCCCCAAATGGAGAGTGGATAAATGATAAAGGAGTTGAGCCTACAAAGTTTATTGAAATTTCTGAAGAATATCAGCAGGATAGAAAAGAAAAAAACGACAATCAATTACAAGAAGCATTACAAATAATATCTAAAAAATAGCAAAAGTACGTATTAAATATAAACGTACTTTTTTGTTTAAAACTTGTAATTTTGCAAAAATAAGTATAATATATAATTTATTAGGAGATTAATATGAAGAATATGAAAATTGGAGATAATTTTATCATTCACTGTTATAAACATGATGGTTTAATTCATAGAAGCTGGGATGAAGCTATTTTATTAGATATTCATAAGGACTATTTAGTTTATGCTAATAGTAAAGCAAAAGTTAATAACAGTGATGGAAAAGTTTGGTATACAAAAGAGCCAGCAATAATATATTATTATAAGAATAGATGGTTTAATGTCATCGCACAATTGAAAAAGAATGGAATATATTATTATTGTAATATTTCAAGCCCTTCGATATTGGAAGGAAAAGTAATAAAGTATATAGATTATGATTTAGATTTAAGAATATTTCCTGATGGTACTTATAAAATTTTAGATGAGTCAGAGTATGCTTATCATAAAGAAAAAATGAATTATTCAGATGATATTGATAAGATTGTAAATTATGAATTAAAAAATCTAATAAAATTATACGAATCAAAAAAAGGTCCGTTTGATATTCAAGAGATAAAAAAATATTATGAAAAGTATAAAGAAATATTAGAAAATTCAAGATAAAAATGCCGAAAATACGTGATAATAACAAAAATAGTTTTTTTTAAAAAAAAATAAAAAAAATTTTAAAAAAGTGTTGACATGGTATTTTTATTATGGTATATTTAATACGCACTTGAGAAAAAGAGGTGCAAAAAACCTTTGAAAAACAAAGGGAAATGATCTTTGAAAACTGAGCAAAACGTCAAAACGTTTGAGTAGCTAGGATATAAATTTTTTATTGAGAGTTTGATCCTGGCTCAGGATGAACGCTGGCGGCATGCCTAAGACATGCAAGTCGTACGAGATGGCCCAATGAAGTTTGAGTGCTTGCACAATTTCTGATTTGGATTCTCCATCTAGTGGCGGACGGGTGAGTAACACGTGGGTGACCTGCCTTTAAGTTTGGGATAACTACTGGAAACGGTAGCTAATACCGAATGATATGTAGTTTCGTTTCTACATTAAAAGATGCCTTCAAGCATCGCTTTTAGATGGGCCTGCGGCGTATTAGCTAGTTGGTGAGGTAATGGCTCACCAAGGCAACGATGCGTAGCCGGACTGAGAGGTTGAACGGCCACATTGGGACTGAGACACGGCCCAAACTCCTACGGGAGACAGCAGTTAGGAATATTCGTCAATGGGGGAAACCCTGAACGAGCAATGCCGCGTGAGTGATGAAGGTCCTTTGGATTGTAAAACTCTGTTGTATGGGAAGAATGACCAAATTAGGAAATGAATTTGGAGTGACGGTACCATGCCAGAAAGCTCCGGCTAACTACGTGCCAGCAGCCGCGGTAATACGTAGGGAGCGAGCGTTATCCGGATTTATTGGGCGTAAAGGGTGCGTAGGCGGCTTGTTAAGTATGAAATTAAAGCCCGGGGCTTAACTCCGGTTCGTTTCATAAACTGGCTTGCTTGAGTATGGAAGAGGTAAACGGAATTTCTAGTGTAGCGGTGGAATGCGTAGATATTAGAAGGAACACCAGTGGCGAAGGCGGTTTACTGGGCCATTACTGACGCTGAGGCACGAAAGCGTGGGGAGCAAATAGGATTAGATACCCTAGTAGTCCACGCCGTAAACGATGAGTACTAAGTGTTGGGGTTTCCCAGTGCTGAAGTTAACATATTAAGTACTCCGCCTGAGTAGTACGGTCGCAAGGCTGAAACTCAAAGGAATTGACGGGCACCCGCACAAGCGGTGGAGCATGCTGTTTAATTCGAAGATGACCGTCTTGGAAACAAGATTTTCCCTTCGGGGACAACGGTGACAGGTGGTGCATGGTTGTCGTCAGCTCGTGTCGTGAGATGTTCGGTTAAGTCCGATAACGAGCGCAACCCTTCTCCTTAGTTGCTAACATTTAGTTGAGAACCCTAAGGATACTGCCGGTGATAAACCGGAGGAAGGTGGGGATGACGTCAAATCATCATGCCCCTTACGTCTAGGGCTACAGGCGTGCTATAATGGCCAGTATAATGAGTCGCAATACCGTGAGGTGGAGCCAATCTTCAAAGCTGGTCCCAGTTCGGATTGAAGTCTGCAACTCGACTTCATGAAGCTAGAATCGCTAGTAATCCCGAATCAGAATGTCGGGGTGAATACGTTCCCGGGTGTTGTACACACCGCCCGTCACGCCACGAGAGTTTGTAATACCTGATAACGGTAGCCTAACCTTTTAGGAAGGGGCCGATTAAGGTAGGACAAGCGATTGAGGTGAAGTCGTAACAAGGTATCACTACCGGAAGGTGGGGATGGATCACCTCCTTTCTATGGAGAAAGTTTTAATTACGAATAATTAGCGCTATTCAATCAAACGTTTTGCTTAGTTTTGAGAGATTATTTCTCTCAAGAAATAGTTCTTTGAAAACTTGATAATATGGTAGTTATATTTAATATAACATTAAGATCTCTCAAATGATCTCATCAAATTAGATAATCAATAATGGTGGTTAAACTAATAAGGGCGTATAGTGGATTGCTTGGCATTAGAAGCTGATGAAGGACGTGACAAACTACGATATGCTTCGGGGAGTTGTAAGTAAACTTTGATCCGGAGATTTCCGAATGTGGCAACACGCTAGTGGTAATGCGCTAGCATCTAACAGTGAATACATAGCTGTTATGAGAGTAACCCTGGGAACTGAAACATCTTAGTACCAGGAGGAAAAGAAAGAAAAATCGATTTCCTTAGTAGTGGCGAGCGAAAAGGAAAGAGCCCAAACCAGTCTTTGGACTGGGGTTGTAGGACCTTATATACGAAGTTACAAAACAATATTATAGTTGAATCAATTGGAAAATTGAACAATATAAGGTGACAGTCCTGTAAACGAAATAATATTGTCTTCTTAAGGTATCCTGAGTACGGCGGGGCACGTGAAACCTTGTCGGAATCAGCGGGGACCATCCCGCAAGGCTAAATACTCTCTAATGACCGATAGTGAACAAGTACCGTGAGGGAAAGCTGAAAAGAACCCCGGGAGGGGAGTGAAATAGATAATGAAACTATATGCTTACAAAAAGTCAAAGCCCGTTAATGGGTGATGGCGTGCCTTTTGCAGAATGAACCGGCGAGTTATTGTATTATGCAAGGTTAAGTGGACGACACGGAGCCGTAGCGAAAGCGAGTCTTAATAGGGCGCTTTAGTATGATGCAATAGACCCGAAACCGAGTGATCTAGCCATGAGCAGGTTGAAGGTAAGGTAATACTTACTGGAGGACCGAACTGGTGTACCCGGAAACGTGCTCAGATGACTTGTGGCTAGCGGAGAAATTCCAAACGAACTCGGATATAGCTGGTTCTCCCCGAAATAGGTTTAGGCCTAGCGTTATGATTAAGCTTGCTGGAGGTAGAGCACTGAATGGATGAGGGCGGCATCTCGCTGTACCAATTTCAATCAAACTCCGAATGCCAGTGTAGTATTCATAGCAGTCAGTGTATGGGTGATAACGTCCATATGCGAGAGGAAAATAATCCAGATCACCAGTTAAGGTCCCAAAATTTATGCTAAGTGGGAAAGGATGTGGAGTTGTCAAAACAGCTAGGAGGTTGGCTTAGAAGCAGCCACCCTTTAAAGAGTGCGTAATAGCTCACTAGTCGAGTGACACTGCGCCGAAGATGTACCGGGGCTAAGCATAATACCGAAACTGTGAATTCTTATGAATGGTAGGGGAGCGTTCCAAATGTTGTGAAGGTAGATCGTGAGGACTGCTGGAACGTTTGGAAGTGAGAATGCCGGTGTGAGTAGCGCAAGCTGGGTGAGAATCCCAGCCACCGATTGTCTAAGGTTTTCTGGGGAAGGTTCGTCCTCCCAGAGTAAGTCGGGACCTAAGGCGAGGCTGAAAAGCGTAGTCGATGGACAACAGGTTGATATTCCTGTACCACCTATGTAACTGATGGAGTGACGGAGAAGGCTAACAAAAGCCAGTTATTGGATTCTGGTCTAAGCGCAAAGGTTTATGTGTAGGAAAATCCGCAACATTATAAGACTGAAGCGTTATGGTGACAAGAACCTCGGTTCTTTAAATTTTGTGACGCCATGCTTCCAAGAAAAGCTTCTAGGGCTAATTACATAGGTGCCCGTACCCAGAACCGCCACAGGTGGACAAGAAGAATATTCTAAGGTGAGCGAGAGAACTATGGCTAAGGAACTCGGCAAAATGACCCCGTAACTTCGGGAGAAGGGGAGGTCTAGTAATAGACCCGCAGTGAATAGTCCCAGGCAACTGTTTACCAAAAACACAGCTCTCTGCTAAACCGCAAGGTGATGTATAGGGGGTGACACCTGCCCAGTGCTGGAAGGTTAAGAGGATGGGTTAGTATGGCGTAAGCTATAATACGAAGCTCTGAATTGAAGCCCCAGTGAACGGCGGCCGTAACTATAACGGTCCTAAGGTAGCGAAATTCCTTGTCGGGTAAATTCCGACCCGCACGAAAGGTGTAATGATCTGGGAACTGTCTCGGCCATAGACTCGGTGAAATCTTAATACCTGTGAAAATGCAGGTTACCCGCAACAGGACGGAAAGACCCCGTGGAGCTTTACTGTAGCTTGATATTGAACTTTGGTATGTTATGTAGAGGATAGGTGGGAGACGTTGAGACTATGGCGCCAGCTATAGTTTAGTCATCCTTGGAATACCACCCTTAGCATTCTAGAGTTCTAACCTAGACCCGTTATCCGGGCCAGGGACAGTGTCTGGTGGGCAGTTTGACTGGGGCGGTCGCCTCCCAAAAAGTAACGGAGGCGCTCAAAGGTTCCCTCAGAATGGTTGGAAATCATTCGTAGAGTGTAATGGTATAAGGGAGCTTAACTGCGAGACCTACAAGTCGAGCAGATGCGAAAGCAGGACATAGTGATCAGGCGATTCAGTATGGAATGGTCGTCGCTTAACGGATAAAAGTTACCCCGGGGATAACAGGCTGATACCACCCAATAGTTCATATAGACGGTGGTGTTTGGCACCTCGATGTCGGCTCGTCACATCCTGGAGGTGGATTCGCTTCCAAGGGTTGGGCTGTTCGCCCATTAAAGTGGCACGCG
>CASDZZ010000006.1 GCA_949285875.1 uncultured bacterium
AAACTAGTTAAGGATGAGCATTCATTAAACATCCAAGCCAACGTAGTTACATTAGAAGTATCAAATTTACTTACATTTAAACTTGTTAGTGATGAACAACCAGAAAACATATACGTCATATTAGTTACATTGCTTGTATCAAATTTACTTACATCTAAGTTAGTTAAGGATGAGCAACCATGAAACATAGCATTCATATTTGTCACTTTAGAAGTATCAATATCTCCAAAATTTATGTTTTGCAAAGAAGAACAACCATAAAACATTTTTCCCATTATCGTAACTTTACTTGTATCAAAATTACTTATATCTAGACTTATTAAAGCAGAACAACCTTGAAACATACCACCGTAACTATATCCATAATCATCACCCATAATAGTTACGTTTGAAGTATCAAAATTACTTAAATCCAGTTTAATTAAAGAAGAACAATATTCAAACATGCTTTTCATATTTGTCACTTTACTTGTAACAAAATTACTTACGTTAAGTTCTTTTAATTTAGAACAAGCTTTAAACATGTTGTCCATCGTTGTTACATTTGTTGTATTGAAATTATTTAAATCTAAATCCGTTAAAGAAGAGCAGCCATAAAACATATAACTCATATTTGTCACTTTAGTCGTGTTAAAGTTACCTACATCTAAATTAGTTAAGGATGAGCAACCACGAAACATAAGACTCATATTTGTTATTTCTAAGGTGCTAAAACCACTTACATCCAAGCTAGTTAAGGAATAACACTCACGAAACATACCACCCATGTTTGTTACATTTACAGTATTAAAATACTCTCCAAAATCTATGCTTTTTGCATTTTTAAAATAATAAAATAGATTTGATGAATTAACTGGTGCATATATTTCCCCTATACCACCTATATTTAATTCATATAAATTATTATTGTCATTATCAGTATACCAAGCTATTACTGTCATATCTTTATTATATGAAGCATCCCAGAAACCCAAAGCATCTTCTCCCACTTCTAATGTAGGTTGAAAAGTAATTGTTTCCACACTTTCCTTTGTTATTGGTCCTTCATTAAAGAAGTGTGCAGTTTCATTACCACTTGTTCCTTGTGCAAGTATTGAAGTTGGTTTTACAAAATTAAATTTTATCATGGTATCTAAATTTGTATTACTAGGTAAAGTTATATCATCTTTATATTTTATTGTTAAATAAAATTCTTTTGTTTCTCCATGTTTTATTAATTCTTTTATACCTATTCCTTCTAGTTCATACGTCATGTTAGTATTATTATTTATTTTCTGTGTTATACTATCAATCCACATTGAAACTGTTCCACTATTTACTACTGTTACTTTATACTTTACTACCGAATCTAAATTTGGTAAATTAACCCCTAAAGTTACCGTATTCTTACTAAATTTACTAGTATAATTTTCTACCCCAAGATTTGTTGTTTCATATAATTCTAAGTTTGTTATTCTTATTTCTTCTTGTACCCTAAATGTTGCTTCACCACTTATTTTTAACTCCTCATTTAATGCTGCATATCCTACTGATAATGATAATGTAAATACACAAAAAAGTAAGAATAATATTAAATTTGTTCTTTCTTTTTTTGTTTTCTTTATCTTTAACTTTCCTAATTTCATATATCAGCACCTACTTTATATTTTTATAGAATCTTTATTTATTTTACTTATTTTCTAAATCTGCTAATTTTAATATATATCTATATGTTTCATTTGCTGTCTTAACTATAAATATACTTTTTTGTCCTTTATGAATTTCTGAGAATATTATAGGTTTTTCTATATTATCTCTTACATCCAATAATTCATTAAAACTATTTACATCTATCACTTCACTATTTAAATCAACTACTCTTTTAGAATTTACAATAACCCTATCATATTCTCTTAATATTTTAGCTAATGTTATATCATATATAGTTTTTTTAGCCTTAGTTTTGTTAAGAAATAACAATAATCTTACAATAAATACTAATGATATTACTAAGCTTATAATTGATAAACTAAAAACTATTTTATTTGATATATTAAAATCTTTATAAACACTAACATTATCACTATTATTTATTCCTTTTAAACTTGTTTTAATATCTATTATTTGCTGTGCTAACGGAATTATTAATTTCATATCATCTTTATCTAAAGATTTAATTATATTTCCTTTTTCATCTTCTATATTAATTATTAAACTAAGTTCTAAATTACTATCTGCATTAATTGCGTATGAACTTTTAAATTGTTTTGCTAAATTATTATATTTTTCATAATCTACTTTAACTTTTTCATTAATAGCAAAACCATTTGATGAAGTTTTTGTTATAGTTTTAGGAGAACTTAATTTTTCTGTTTTTGAATATATTATTTTAGATTTATCTTCATCGTTAGCTACTACTAAATTTCCTTGAACATAGTACGTATATTTATAATTAATATTTTCATTTGCATTGAAATTATATTTAAAATCAACATCTACATCATCAATTAAACTTGATATATATTGCATATTCTCTTCTAAATAAGATTCCGTATAATAATCATTTTCTTTTAGGTATACTTTATAATCTAAATTTCCCGTTTGACTATATGCTATATTGCTTTTTGTTTTTACCGAAACACTTGATATAAATAAAATTATACCTAATATCATAAGTACAAGAATTATAGATATATTCATTAATAATCTTTCGTTGTATCCTAAATAGATCTTATTAAACTTATTATCTTGCTCTTCAGTAGAATTATTAAATATTTCACTTGGCATATTAATTTCTTTATTAGTAAAATTTTCTTTACTAACTTGCTTTTCTAAATTATCTCCTTTTTTAAATTCATAAAACTTTCTATTATTCATTTTTTTCATTTTTACACCACCTTATTTATTTAATAGTTCATTTAAAGCAACCGTTGGCATACCAAGATACTTTATTCTTAATTTAACAGTACCAATAATATCTTCTTCTTTAATAATCCAAGAATCTTTAGTATTATTATTATCACCCTTAGTAATAAAATTAATTTTTCCTTCAATCATTAAGATATCTACTACACGGTGAACAATTATCTTATTATCATGATTATATACTAAAATATCCCCTTTTTTTATTGTTTTAATTTCTGATGTTTTAGTCTTCTTTAAAATTACTATATCACCTTTTTCTATTTTAGGTGACATAGAGCTAGACCCTATGGTTACCGCTTGATATGTAAACATCCCACTAGTTAATATTACAATTATAAATAACACTATCGTTATAAAAGAATATAATATTAACTTTCTATTATTATATCTAGAATCTTTTATTTTCCTCATTTCAAAATAACTAAACATATTATTAAGTCTTACCATAATTATAATAGGTAAAACTGTTTTTAATATTACGTTTAAATATTCTCCAAAATCTGGAAATATAGGAAGCAAATAAGTAGATAAATCTGTTAATAAACGATAAATTATTGCGTTTGAATAACCTACTTTTTGAACCAAATATATTAATAAAATGTTTTTGGTAATACTTGGAAATACAACCAAACATATCATTTTAGTTAAACCTAAATAGCTAGTAACATCATATAAATGAACCGATATATTAATATCTATTAATACAAAAACAATAAGACCTATAATTAAACTTGCAATATTACCTTTGGATTTAGTAAATATTTCATATCTTAATAATTCACTAATCACTATAAGTAATATTACTGGAAATATATTTTTTATAATATTTATAATACTTAAACTATAACTAGTCTTTATAAATCCGGTAAAAAGACCCAAAACATAAGTTATAAAGTAATATATTAATAAATTTATTATTATGTTTAATAATACATCTTTTTTACTTCTATAGTTTTCTTTTTCAAAACCAAAAAAAATAATACTTAATATAAGAAATGACGTAAGTAATGCACTTATAACATACATATTTGCTATTTTAAATACAAAACTACTAAACAGCAAAAAAATCAAAAGAATAATTTGTAAAATAATTACTTTATTATATCCCTTTCTCATAAAACCACCACTTTTTAATAGTTTTGTATTTAAATAACAACATAAAGAAGAGAAAAAATCTCTTCTAACGTTATTTTTGTACGTATTGTAGTGTTATTCCTAAATCAGAAATTTCAACATCATCACTTGGAACTTTGTCACTATCAAAAGCTAATTTTAAAGATAAATTCTTTGTTTCACCTTGATTTAAAGTATCACTTTTGGCAACTGGCAAATCATTATCTGTGTATGTTAAAGTATAAGTTAACCCATCACAAACGATTGTTTCATCTTCACTTATACCAGAATTTGAAGTACAAACTGGTTTTAAAGATTTTGTAAGTTCAGATAAGCTCGCGTCAATAGTTCCAGCATTTTTAACATCAAACGTAAATAAAACTGAGTCTCCTGGTTTGGTTATAGTAACATCATAATCACCTATAGTAGTACTTTTTTCACCACCAATTTCAGGTTCTTGATTAATTACTGCACTTCCTGTTACTTGTCCTGGATTCAAATTTTCAAAATGAATATCCCATGTTGCTGCATTAACTCCTGCTGTTCCATTTATTTTTAACGTTGTACTTAAAGCAGCAAAAGCTACTGTTAATCCTAGGATGGCAACTATTAATGCAATAACTGATAATGTTTTTATTTTTCTTTCTTTTTCCATATTCCCTACCTCCTATTACCATAATTAATAGTATCATATACCCTTAAAATAGTCAATCTATTCACCATCTACTTTAAGGTGATATTTTTTTATCATTAGTCTTATCTTCATCAACGTAATTAAAGTTGACTAACTGGTACATATTCCAGTTAACCCCTATTTCTTCTAACATTGTTATTTGTTTTTTTGTAAGTTCTCCTAGAGCATAAGAAAAAATACATTTTTTAAGCCAAGCTCCTAATTTAACCACATTACCTTTTAAGTCCGAAACCATATAGTCTTCACTTATATCCAAGCTTTTATGTTCTTCATAATACTTTTTAGCAAGTTCATATTTTCTTAACCATTTTTTATCGATATACTGCTCTTTAAATTCAGAAGCAGTCCAAACCATACCTATTTTATTTAACATCTTAATTTGCTCTTCATCTAGCTTTCCTAAAGAATATAAATCCCTAATATTAGTAATCCATTTTCCTAATTTTATTACCCTATTATTGTCTTTTATTTTGTAGTTTCTAGGGATTATTAAATTATTGTTTTTCTCGTAATATTCATTTGCAAGTCCGTAATAAAAGTCAAACTTATCATAATCATATTTCATTTTAATAACCACCTTTTTACTTAAATATTTTTTTAATAAAATCTTCTTTTTTTATTCCATTAATAAAATCTTTAACTAATACCTTCTTTTTACCTGGCATTTGTAATTCTGTTATTAAAATAACATTATCCTTTGTAGCTACTTCAATACCTTCTTTAGAAATATCTAATATTGTTCCCGGCATTTCAACACATTTTTTATCACTTATTTTGCTGGACCATAATTTGATATTTTTCTCATCTAAAATTGCGTATGCTCCAGGCCATGAATTTAAACCTCTTATTTGATTAAAAATTTCTCTGGCACTTTTATTAAAATAAACATGTTCCTCTTCTCTTGATACATTATAAGCATAAGTTGCTTTACTATCATCTTGCTTTATTCTCTCGTTAGTTCCAGCTACTATCTTATCTATCGTATTTTTTAAAAGAGGTACAGATATTTTTTGTAATTTATCGTGTAGTGTTTCAGCAGTATCAGATTCTTCTATCTTTATTTCTTCTTTAGATATCATATCTCCAGTATCCATTCCTTTATCCATATACATAATAGTTATCCCAGTTTTATCATATCCATAAATAATAGCCTTATGAATAGGAGCGCCACCCCTTAACTTAGGAAGTAAAGATGCATGAACATTAATACAACCATATTTTGGATTATCTAAAATAACTGGTGGAATAATTTGGCCATAAGCACATGTTACAATAAGATCAGCTTTCTTATCTATAATTTTTTCATAATCTTCTTTTATCTTAACCGGCTGAAAAACATCAAGCCCTAATTTCAAAGCAAGTTCCTTTATAGGAGAATATGTAATTTCTTTTTTTCTTCCTACTTCTTTATCCGGCTGCGTAACAACTAACACCACTTCATATTCTTTATTTAACATTTCTAAAATAGGCACACAAAAAACTGGAGTTCCCATAAAAATTACTTTTAATTTTTCCATAAACAACCTTCTTTCTTGCAAAAAAGACTTTTACCTAAAAAAGTCTCGTAATATCTTTAATCGTAATAAATATCATAAGTGCAAAAAGCAAAAATAATCCAATTTGATTTACAATAGCATCTACCTTGGCATTTACTTTTTTACCTATTATTTTTTCTATTATAATTATTAAAGCCCTATATCCATCAAATGCTGGGAATGGAATTAAATTAATAAATCCAACATTTATTGAAAGGTATGCTAAAAGGTAAAGTAAACCTTGTAAGCCTGCCTTGCTTTGCATTCCCACTATAGAATAAATTCCTACTGGTCCTGATAAAGCATTAACACCTATTTTACCAGTAACCAAAGCTTTAATGGTTACAATCATAGAATCAAAAATAGAACAAAATTTTGATGAAGCATAACTTAAAGCATTAGTAAAGCCATAATATTTCTTATCATATAATCCAAAACCATAAGAGTAAGAAACATTACCTTCTTTATCTTCTATCTTTTGAGGTTTTACCTTTAATTCTTTTTCTTTTCCATCACTATCTACAACCGTAAAGGTTTGTGTCTTCGAATTATCAGCAAGAGTTAATGTCATCGTAACATCATCCCAAGTTTTCATCTTTTTTCCGTTTATTTCAGTTATTTTATCTTTAGTTTGAAGCCCAGCTTCATAAGCTGCCGAATCTTTAGCTACCACACCAACAATTGGTTTTGTTGTGTATGAGCCATATATTAAAGCAGTAATAAACAAAACAAAAAAACCTAATATAAAATTATTTATAACTCCAGCAAGGATTATTATTAATTTATTTTTCCAAGGTTTATTATACATTTTTTTATCTTTTGGTACTTTTTCATCATCATCTATTTCTTCACCAGCCATAGCAACATAGCCACCTACTGGAATTAGTCTAACGCAATAAAGCGTCTCATCGTTTTTTCTATGGAAAGAAAATAACTTTGGCCCAAAACCTATAGAGAATTCATAACAATAAACTCCTGACTTTTTAGCCCAGAAAAAATGGCCTAATTCATGAATTAAGACGATTATTCCAAGCATTAAAATAAAATATATTAAAGTCATCTAAGCCTCCTAAATAATACCTATCAATAAAATATATCCAATAATCACAAAAATAATACTATCAAGCCTATCTAACACCCCACCATGACCTGGCATAATGTTAGAAAAATCTTTAATTTTATGATTTCTTTTTACAGCACTGAAAAACAAATCACCTAATTGTCCTAATGAGGATAAAACTAGTGTAACTAATAATAAACCAAAAACACTTACATTAGAACTAATTGCAATATAATAGAAAGTAGCTGCTATTAAAGTACCAAAAATACCACCTATAATGCTTCCTTCCCAAGTTTTATTAGGAGAGATTTTAGGAGCTAATTTATGCTTACCTATCAAGGTTCCTCCTAAATGAGCATAAGTATCTGTAAATATTGTTATTAAAAATAAATATATGAACAAATATAAACTTTTTTCTCTTATTAAATAAAATTCATGAAAAACAACTCCCAATAACAAAGTCATCCCTGTTAATTTAAAAGATTCATCAGCATTATACTTTTTATTATCATTACAATATATAACTAATAGCATTGGAGCTAAAAAAGTTAAAAAATAATAAATATACCTTTTTTCATCCATAAATACTAAAAGTAATATAAGAGCATAAAAAACACTGTCTACATACTTTGGTCTTTTTGCTTCAGTAGGTAAATTAAGAAACTCTTTCATTCCTAAAACCGCAACAATGCATAATGCTATCTTAAACCAAATTCCTCCAATTATAACTAATGGTAAAAAAATCGCTATAGCAATTATCGCACTAATTACTCTTTTTTTCATATCATCACATCCTCTAAAAAATATTATAATACAATTGTACCAAATTAACAATAAATAATGAAACTCTTTACAAAAAAAGATAGACTTCCTATATTTTAAAATCATCTATCTTTTTTACTGGTACTAAACATTTTAAAAATTCATATTCTAATAAATTAGGAAAGGCAACTCTTAATTTTAAGGCTATTAAAACTTGATTTTTATCCATATTCCTATAGTCTAACTCAACTTCAAAAGGTAATAATTCATTTTTTTTATGTACAAATTCCCTTAAAAATTCTCTAATTGTTCTTCCATTTCCTTCCCTAAAAGGATGAATTTGAACTAATTTAAAATAGGCTTCTGAAAGTAATTTAGCATACTCGTTCTTGTCTTTTATATTAACCACATCATGATTTAAATTTGCCAAAACATTTTTTAAAGAATCTTCTATTATTTCCGGATCATAAAAAGTCGTATTTTTCTTAGCTAATGTACATGTTCTATATTCTCCAGCAAAAGGATAAATTTCTTCAAAAAGTACTTCATGAATTTTTCTTAAATGCTCAGAATCAAAGTCACCTTCGACTGGTTTAAGAATAAGTTCTGACAGTTTTTCCAAGGTTATCAATTTTTCTTTTTCTTCTAATTCCTGTTTATCAGTTATATTGAAAAAATTCTTTAATGTACCTTTATCTCCATTTTCGCTAATAGTACTTGGAATAAAATATTTTTGCCATTCATCCATATTATTTACCACCCTTTTTTAAAATAAAAGTATACTCTCCCATAAATTTTTCTTTTAGTTCTTTTTTTATTACTTTTATTTCTTCTTCTGTAACATTATAACCCTCAAGACAAAGATTAGCTATTGCTTGATCTACCGCTTTCTCTATTTTTATTTGAAATTCAATATCAGCTTTATTCATACTACTACTCCTTTATTTTCTAGGCAAGCAATTACGAATTACTTGTCTTAACTTTTCATTTGAAACATGCGTATAAATTGATGTTGTTTCCAAGGACTCATGCCCTAATAATTCTTGAACCGTAAGTAAATCACAGCCATTATTTAATAAATGAGTTGCAAAAGAATGTCTTAACATATGTGGCGAAACATGTTTTTTTAAACAAGCTTTTTTTACAATACCATCTATGATCAATTCAACACCTCTTACCGTCATTTTTTTACCTTGTTCATTAATTATTAAATAATCACACAATTTATGATGTTTTTCTAAAATTTTCTTTCTTCCATTCGTAAGAAACAAGTCAATAAAATCAAAACAATATTCTCCAAAAGGAACTAATCTTTCTTTATTACCTTTACCCAAAATTCTAATTTCTTTACGATAAAAATCTATATCTTCGATTTTAATATTAACAAGCTCACTAGCCCTTATACCCGTTGCATAAAGCACTTCTAAAATAAGTCTATCTCTTTGACCTAAGGAAGTATTAACATCAGGCGTATTAAACAAAATTTCTAATTCTTCTACACCTAAATATTTTGGTAATTTTTTTTCTTTTTTAGGAGTTGATACATACTTAAAAGGATTTAGCTCTATTTTATTATTATTAAACAAAAATTTATAGAAACTTCTTAATGAACTAAGTTTTCTAGCCACCGTATTTCTAGAAAGTTTTCTGTCATAAAGAAACATTAAATAATTTTTTATAAATTTATAATCTACATCTAAATAATTAATATTTTTCTCATTTATATACTGTTTAAATTCTAATATATCTATCTCATAATTTTTAGAAGTATTTAAAGAATAATTTTTCTGTTTATTTAAATAATCCAAGAATTTACTTATTTCCAAATCCATAATCAATAAATCCCCCGTCAGTAAAGTTAACCTCTCCATTTTCTAAACAATAAACTTCATAATTAATTTTTTTAATCTCATTTTCTATTATTTCTTTTTCTTGCCTTTTAGCAGTTGTAAGTTGCTTGAAAAGTTGTTTTCTTGTTTGTAAAAGATTAATCAATTCTTCTATTTTTCTTTTTTCATACTGATTATTTTCAGATTGCAATAATTTTCTATAAGAATCAAGTAAAAAATCATCAGTTATTGGTTTTGAATCAACTTTCTTTTCTTCTTTTACTGGTTTTAATTTTATATAATGCAAATTATCACTTATTTGATTTAATATTTCACTATAATTCTTCTTTTCTCTATCTAACTTTAAATTTAGTTCAATTAATCTTGAATCTTTTTCGGTTATGGTTTTAGTTCCCAACTCAAAATCTTTAACCAAACGAGTTTTACCCATGTCAAATAAAGAAGTATCTTGATTTTCTTTTATAATTAAAGCAAGTTCTTGCTTACCCCTATAATCTTTACATAATTCATTAACAGCAAATTCTAAATTTTTTTCAAAAAGGCCTAAGACTTGCCATAATTCTGTTATTTTTTCATATCTTTTATCATAATAACCGTCTAGGTTCAACATACTATTTCTTGCTTCAAAAATTCTATCTTTCAAAGGTTTTGAACGTTTACTTACTAATTGTTTTAAAACTTTTTTAACGTTCTCATCAATGTTATTATTTAAAACATCAGAAACAGAAATACTATATTTTTCTTTTAATATTTTTAAAAGATCAGCTTCATTACTTAATAATACATCCAAATCTTTTTTGTATAATACTGGAATTTCTTTAGCACGATTTGATAATGAAGTTTTTATAAAAATAGAATCTGATCCTGTATGATGAATTTCTAAAAAATTTCCAATTTCAGGATACTTTCTTTTTATTATATCTATTAATTCAAAAGAAGAATTACAATAAGATGTATATTTTTCTAAAGCCTCTAAATCTAATTCAGCTAATTTTTGATTTATTTTTTTACCATTTACATTTAATTTAATACCTAATACATACATTTTCTTAACAAACTCCTATCAATTTAATCTTAACATCAAAAAAATATACTGTCAAATTAAATCAAATGAATTTTAGAGCAACTTATTTTTCTTAAAAACAAATAATTTATTAGTTACATAATTAAACATAAAAGTAATTAATGAACTCAAAACTTTAGCAAGCATATGTGGCATTTTAAATTCTTCTATTAATAGCACTAATATAAAAGAATCAGCTAAAAAACCAACTATTCTAAATATGATAAAAGTTATTAACTGTTTTAGTCTTTCTTTTTTTCTTACTAACCTAGATTTTTATCCCAAATATAAAGTATTGTAAAAGAAACTATGTATGCTACAAGGTTTGCAAATATGTAATTTCCTTTAATTATCCATGTAAGAAAAAAATAAAGTAAATAAAGTACCAAAGTGCAAATAAACGATACCAAACTATATTTTATAAATTCTTTATTTCTATAATATATTTTTTTCAAAAAAATTTCTTTTTCTAAATAATTTCATACTACCACCAAAATTAAATTTTTTTTACATTTAATATTTATTTTATTATAACATGAAAATAAAAAAGCACAACCGTGCTTTTCTTATCTAGCTTCTACAATTAATTTGATTGCAGTACGCTCTTCTCCTTCTATTACAATATCTGTAAAAGCAGGAATACATACTAAATTTTTACCTGATGGAGCAACAAACCCCCTTGCTATTGCAATAGCTTTTATCGCTTGATTTAAAGCTCCTGCTCCTATTGCCTGTATTTCTACAGACCCCTTTTCTCTAAATACATTAGCAAGCGCACCTGCTACACTGCTTGGATTTGACTTTGATGAAACTTTAAGTGTTTCCATGTTTATTTCCTCCTTAATATTTAAGTCATTATAAATATATTAAGAAAAAACAAAAATATGAAAAAAAAGAGAAACTTTTTTTCTCTTTACTGGTTAAACATATCAATTACTTCAGATAAATGGGTTATTTCAGGATAATCACTATTTTCATGTTCTTTTACAAATTTTATCCCAATCCCAAGTTTCTTTTGCCACTCTTTAATATTTCCAGAATAGTCATCTATCAAAATAGCTGCTGAAGGATTAACAACCTCAGTTTTAGGAAGTTCTTTAGGTACACTTACCACGGTAACTTGGGGTAATTCTTTGTGCAAAAATTTAATTTTTTCTATCATTTCTTTTGTAGAATTAATATGAGTTAAAATATATACATTAAATTTTTTTGAATCACAAATCTTTTTTATTTCATTAATGCTATCATTAATAACATCTGTTTCCTCTATTAATTTTTTCCAGTCAACATTTCTATAAAAATCTTTTACTTTTTCCTGATCTTTTATATCAATACCTTTATCTTCCATAACTTTATATGTTTTAGCTATCGTGTCTAAAATTACTCCATCAAAGTCTATGTATAATTGTTTCATCTTCTATCTCCTTCCATTTTGGTAATAATTTAAATGCTAATTTTTCTTTTGTAACAGGATGGTTAAATTCTAACTTATATGCATAAAGATGTATTTTTTCACTATTTTTCTTACCATATCTTTGATCACCATAAATAGGATGATTTATGTTAGCAAACTGAAGTCTTATTTGGTGATGTCTACCCGTTATTAAATTAACTTTTAATAGAGATTTATCTTCAATATAACAAACTACCTCATACTCTAACTTCGATAACTTGCCTCCTTTAAAACTTTCATCAACAACCCTACTTTTACCTGTTTTCTCATCCTTAAACAAATAATTAACTAATAATCCTTTTTTGTTTTCTATTATACCATCTACCAAAACCAAATAAGTTTTTTTTATAATATTATTTTTTATTTGTTCATTAAGTCTTTTTGCAGCTTTACTAGTTCTTGCAAAGACCATTATTCCGCCTACTACTCTATCTAACCTATGAACAAGACCTATATATACATTACCAGGTTTATTATACTTTTCTTTAATATATTCTTTTACCATGGTAAGTAAATCCTTATCACCAGTTATATCACTTTGGGATAATATATCAGGCTTTTTCTCTACTACAATCACATGATTATCTTCATATAATACGTTCAACTTATTCATTTTCCCATCTACCATAAATGCCACAAGGTAAAACTAATTTACTATCAGTCATTGGAAGCCCTACTTCACCACTAGTTATTTTTCCCTCACATTTTTTATTAACCGTTAAATATAGTATATTTTCAAGTACCTTTGGAGATAAACCAGTAGTATAAGAATTAATTAAGAAGAATAACGGATTATCACTTAATACATCAACGCATAACTTAACTAATTTATATAAACTTTCTTCAATGTTCCAAACTTCACCATTAGCACCTCTACCAAATGAAGGGGGATCCATTATAATAACATCATATTTATTTCCCCTTCTTATTTCTCTTTCAACAAATTTTATACAATCATCTACAATAAACCTAACATACCTATCTTCTAAGCCAGATGAAACTATATTTTCTTTTGCCCAGGAAACCATTCCTTTTGAGGCATCAACATGTACCACATCTGCCCCTGCATAAGCACAAGCGACCGTAGCTCCTCCAGTATAAGCAAATAAATTTAATACTTTTATTTTTCGGTTACTATTTTTTATCTTATCAATCATGTAATCCCAGTTTACTGCTTGTTCTGGAAATAAACCAGTATGTTTAAATCCCATTTGCTTAATATTAAAAGTTAAATCTTTATACTTTATCTGCCACGAAGCTGGAACATCAGTTATATTTTCCCAGTGTCCTCCACCAGTTTTACTTCTTATATATTTAGCATTACTATCCTTCCACTTATATGGAAAAGATTTTTCATTCCATGCTATTTGTGGATCAGGTCTATCAAGAATATATTTTCCCCAACGCTCTAACTTTCTTCCGCTTGCCATATCAAGTATTTCATAATCTTTCCAATTATCAGCTATTTTCACTAAAATCACCTTCTTACTAATTTTAACATTATTCTAATATAATTAAAATATTTTAGTATCTTTTTATTATATAATTACTCATATTTTCACATATTAAATTATCACAATATTTTAACCCTTTTTCATATTCTTTGTTGCTACGAACTGTCCAGCCTAATATGTTCTTTTTTTTCCTTAAGTTTTTTATATAAGTACTAGGTAACGATTTAACATCAACAGACACAAAATCTGTTTTAAGAAAGATATCTAGTATTAAACTATTACGTATAAAAGTTTTTAAGTTACTAGTTCTTAAACTTTTAAAACCCATTATTATTAAACCCTTAGGACATTTTTTATTTTTTAATTTAAACCAATAAATAGACATTGGGTTAAAACTTTGGATAGCAAATTCACCTTCATAGTTCTGTAAAATTTTTGCTAACGCTTTTTCAAATTTACCGTTTAATTTATTATTTTTTATTTCTATTAATAAAGGTACTTTTCCATTAATTAAATTTAATACATCAGTAAATAAAGGAATCCTTTCATTTGTACCCAATAACTTATATTCTTTTAGTTCTTCATAAGTAGAATTTTCTACCACTTTATTAACATTACACATTCTCTTTAAATTCGAATCATGAAAAACTATTATTTTTCCATCTTTTAACAAGTGAACATCAAGTTCTATAATATAATTATATTTAATAGCTCTTTTAAAAGATAAAATAGAGTTTTCTGGTACTTTTAAACGCATATCATGATATCCTCTATGAGCTATTAAATGTTTTGTTAAGAAATTTAATTCTTTCAATTTAAACACTTCCTAATATTACTTTATTAATTTAATCCATTCTTGCTCCTTAAAACCTATTAAAACCTCGTCATCTGTTACAAATAAAGGTCTTTTAACAAGCATTCCGTCACTTGATAATACTTCTAGTTTTTCTTCATAAGTCATGCTTTTTATTTTTTCTTTTAAATTTAAACTTCTATAAATAAGACCACTAGTATTAAAAAATTTATTAATATCTTTTTTTGATTTATTAACTAATTCTTCAAGTTCTTTTTTATCTAATTTTTCCTCTTTAATATCCCTAAAACTATATTTAATGTTATTATCTTTTAAAAACTTTTCAGCCTTTTTACAAGTAGAGCATTTCGGATAACATATAAATAAATTCATAACTAATCTTCCTTTCCAAATAATTCTTCAAAACTTTTTGGGATTTTACAGCTAAATTCCATAACCTTATTAGTTACAGGATTTTTTATAACTAATAAATTAGCGTGAAGCCCAAGCCTACCTAATATACTCTTTTTATTTCCATATTTACTATCTCCTAAAATAGGATGTTTAATATCTTTCATGTGAACCCTTATTTGATTTTTTCTTCCTGTTTTGATTTCAACTTCAAGCATAGAATACTTCTTCTTACTTTTAATAACTTTATATTTTGTGATAGCAAGCTTACCATTTTTAGAGTCATTAGTAGAATACGTCATAAACGTTTTAGTTTCTTTAAGATAAGATTTTATTGTTCCACTTTCCTTTTCTAACTTACCTTCCACTACTGCAACATATCCCCTTTTTAAAACTAGACTATCCCAGTTATTTTGGTACATATATTTTAAATTTTGATTTTTAGCAAATAAAACAATTCCTGATGTATCTTTATCAAGTCTATGTACAATAAATACTTTCATTTTGGGATTGCTCTTTTTTAAATAGTCAGAAACTTCATGATAAAGGGTTCTTATCTTTTCTTTTGGTGTTGATATTGTTAATAATCCTGATGGTTTATTAACCACTATTATATTTTTATCTTCATAAATAATATCTAATTTCTTCTTTTTCATAAAATACCTCTTAACTAATTATAACATAAAAAAACATCTTATTATTTTTAAGATGTTTTTAAATTAACGCTTATTAATTTGAATATTTGACGAAAATGAAGGATGTCCAAATTCATCTTCAGCTTCTTTATAAGTTGTACTTGTTGGTATTGATACCGACGATATATTATCACAATCCCAAAAAGCACCATAACCTATATCTGTTATATTATCTGGTATATATAGTTCCCCAGTAAAATTATCTCCTTCAAAACAAGAATCAGAAATATTAGTTAAATTTTCGGACAAAGTTAGAATCCCAGTAAAACCAGATTCGGCAAAAGCTGAATTTTCTATATTGCTAATACTATTTGGTATTATTAAATCACCAGTAAAATCATTTAAAGAAAACGCAAGCTTTTTTATTGTATTTATACCATTATTTAAAGTCAAGTTCCCATTAAAACCATTGGCAAAAAAAGCTGCATAACTAATTTCATTTAGACTACCTGGAATAACTAAATTTCCAGTGAAACCAGTTCCATAAAAACATGCAGCACCTATTCTTTGAAGACTGTTAGACAATACTAAATTCCCCTTTGTATGTTCTGGCGCTATTAATCCAGTATCAAATGAAGCTGCAAAAGCGCCTAAAGCTAAGTCAGTTACACTATTCGGTATTGTTAAATCACCTGAAAATTGAATGGTAGCAAATGATATTACCCCTATTTTATTTAAAGTGTTAGGTAATTTTATACTAACATTTTTTAATCTACTAGAATCTTTATTATAAGTTTCTATTGCCAGTGCTTTAGCCATTTCTGATTCAAAAATTAAATTTGTTTCATCATCCAATCTTTTTTCTAAATAATCTTCTAAATAGTTGGAAATAACATCAAAATCAGGAACTTCACCTTCATATCCATAAGGAATTAAAAATGCCCCATCTGCTATCTCTGTTGTTCCTTCTGGAATAATTAGTTCTTTATTTCCTGGTTGTTTAAAATATTCCTCTCCTTCTGCTGATAAACTTATTAGCTTTGTTCCTTCGTATATAAATCTACTATCTACTACTGGAGTAGTTGTTGTTACACTACCGCTTGCGACTTGTTCATATACTATTTCTATACTGAAGCTTGATTCTACACTTGTACTTGTTGAAGAAGCATCCCAAACTACCTTTATATTTACTTCTTTTTCGTCATTTGGATTAAAAATATCTTCTTTAGCTAGTCCCTCGTAAGTTACCTTTATATCTGTTGTATCAAGTCCTTCTACTTTTATTTCTTTTACCTTTGCTGTTATATCTCCATTATTTTTTATCGTAACAGGAATTACTGCATATGCTGTTGGCATAGAAAGTCCTGGTACGTTTATCTCAAGCTTCTTACCATTTTCTTTTATCTCTGCTGTTGTATTACTTGCTTCTACTTCTCTTATAACTCCAACCCTATCAAACACGATATTAAAGTTAGTGCTTCCTGTTGAGGCAGTTCCGTTTATATTTAATGTATTACTAAATATTGCATAACCTACTGATAACGTAAGTATTACAGCTAGTACTATTATTATTGTTCTCTTGTCTTTTATTTTCTCTTTCATACTACCTATCCTTTCTAATTAAATAATAACATAAATGATATTTTTATTCAATAAAAAAACACCATATAGGTGCTTTAAAATTCAAATTAATAATTTTGACATCTTTTTTCAAAATAACTTTGAGGGTGTGCACATACTGGGCATACTTTTGGAGCTTCTTCTCCAACATAAACATGTCCACAGTTACGGCAAATCCAAACTGTTTCTTCTCCCTTTTTAAATACTAAATTATCATTAACGTTTCCTAATAATTTTAAATATCTTTCTTCATGTTCTTTTTCAATTTTAGCTACTTCTTCAAAAAGGTAAGCGATATGATCAAATCCTTCTTCTCTAGCAGTTTCTGCAAATCCTTTATACATATCTGTCCATTCATAGTTTTCACCTTCAGCAGCTGCTTTTAAATTCTCACTAGTAGTTCCAATTTCACCACCATTAAGTAATTTAAACCAAATTTTAGCATGTTCTTTTTCGTTATTAGCTGTTTCAGTAAATATTGCTGAAATTTGTTCATAACCTTCCTTTTTTGCTTTACTTGCAAAGTAAGTATACTTATTTCTAGCTTGACTTTCTCCAGAAAAAGCAGTCATTAAATTACTTTCTGTTTTTGATCCTTTTAATTCCATGTTAATCCTTCCTTTCTTCTTTACATGACTTACATAGTCCATCTATTTTAAAATTACAATTTGTAATTTTAAATCCTGTTATTCTTTCTATTTCTTTTATTTTTTCTAATTCGATATTAAGATCAATATCTACTACTTTATCACATTTTTTACAATGGATATGATTGTGTTCATAAGGTGTTTTATCAAATCTATCATTACCATCTTTAATAGGTATTCTTCTTATGTAACCTTCGTTTGATAAAACATTCAAATTTCTATAAACAGTTCCTAAACTTATGTTATGGATAATTTTTTTTACTCTTTCATATACTAAACTTGCATCAGGGTGATCAAACGAATTTCTAACAACATTTAATATCATTTCTCTTTGATTTGAATACCTCATTTTTTCACCTCAAGTAGTAATCATTACTACTTATTAATATTATATAAAATAATTTATTTTGAAGTCAAGTTATTTTTTTCTTCTAATCTTTCATTTACATAGTCCTTTAAAATTGAGTATAAAATAGATGAGATAGGAATACTTATTATCATTCCAATAAAACCAAATATACTACCTCCTATTAAAGCTGCAACAAGTGCCCATAAAGCTGGTAACCCTACTGATTTTCCAACAATTTTAGGATACATAAAGTTACCTTCTACTTGCTGTAAAACTAAGAATAAGATAACATACCAAAGTGCTTTAATAGGACTTGTAACCGCTATTAAAATAGCTCCCACAACAAGTGTTATAAATGCTCCTATATAAGGAATTAAAGCAGTAACAGATAAAAGTACTGAAATAATTAAAGCATAAGGTAATTTTAATATTGTCATGCAAACAAAGAAAATTATTCCAAATAAAGCAGCATCTAGACACTGACCAGTTAGAAATGATGTAAATGTACTATTAGCTAATTCAAATACTCTTATTATCTTATTAGTTACTTTATCATCTAAGAAAGCTGTCATAATTTTCTTAGCTTGCCTAGATAAATTTTCTTTATCAAATAAAATATATATTGCGATTATAAAACCAATACAGAAGATAACTAACCTAGAAATAAAACTTGATAAAAAGTTTATAAGCATCGTAACTATTACTTTAGAAGAACCTATAGAAATATTAATTATACTTTTAAGATCTAATTCTTTTAAATATTCTTCAAATCCAGGATAAATCTTAACTAAGTCGTCTCCTATTTTATTTAACCATTCGGTATTTTTTGGTAAATTTTTTCCTATTGTTGAAACAGCTTCTATAAATTCTGGAATTATTAAGAACATAATTAATCCTATAATACCAAAAATTAATATCATAGATAATATTAAAGATATCGTTCTAATTATCTTTTTATGTTTTCTTTTTTCTATTTTAAATACTTTGGTTTCAATTAATTTCATCGGAACATTTAAAATAAATGCAATACATATTCCAACTATAACAGGCATTAATAATTTAACTGAAAATTTAATTAAAGAAATAAATATACCATAATTAAATACAAGCCATAGCATAATTGCAGCAAAAATAATTAAAACCATTATTTGTCTCATATTTTTTTTGTTTAAATTCATTTTTACACCTCAAATCCTTACATATGTATTATACCCCAAAGAGGAAATTATTTCCACTTGATAATAATATTTTTTATTTATTTTAAAATAAATAAAAATACTAAGTAATTAATTATTACCTAGTATTTAATTTAATTATTTTTGAAACTGAGAATTATATAACTCTGCATAAAAACCATTTTGTTTCATTAATTCATCATGATTACCTTGTTCAATTATATTTCCATCTTTCATAACAAGAATTAAATCAGCATTCTTAATGGTTGATAGCCTATGAGCGATAATAAATGAGGTTCTTCCTTCGGTTAATTTATCCATCGCTTTTTGAACTAATTCTTCTGTTCTTGTATCAACTGATGAAGTAGCTTCATCTAGAATTAAGAATGGTGCATTTTTAATCATACCTCTAGCAATTGTTAGAAGCTGTTTTTGCCCTGCTGATATTGATTCATTATCAGTTATTTCAAAATCTAGGGAACCTGGTAATGATTTAATAAAATGATCTACCCCAACAGTTTTACAAGCATTCATAATTTCTTCATCCGTTACTTTAGCTTTGTTATATTTAATATTATCTCTTATGGTTCCATTAAATAACCAAGTATCCTGAAGAACCATAATAAATAATTTATGAATATTTTCTCTTGTTAATTCTTTAATTGATATTCCATCAATTAAAATATCTCCATCATTTATATTATAGAACTTCATAAGTAAGTTAACCATGGTAGTTTTACCAGCTCCAGTAGGACCTACAATAGCTATTTTTTCTCCAGGTTTAACTTTACAGTTAAAGTCCTTAATAACTATTTTATCTTCATTATAGCCAAATTTAACGTGTTTGAATTCAATATTTCCTTTAACATTTTTAGGATTTAATTTTTTCTTTAATGAAGATTCATCTTCCATTTCAGGCTCTTCAACAAATTCAAATACCCTTTCACAAGCAGCTGCTGTTGATTGAAGTGATGTCATACCTTGCGCTATTTGTGATAATGGTCCAGTAAATAATCTAACATATATCATAAATGCTACAATAACTCCAAATGATATATGATTATTCATAACTAGTAATGCTCCTACTATACATACCGCAACATATCCAAAGTTACCAATAAATTGCATCATAGAAGGCATTAATCCAGATAAAAACTGACTCATACGGTTACAAACAAATACGTTATCATTTAATTCATCAAAAGTTTTACTAGCATCTTCATTACCATTATAAGCTTTAACTACGTTGTGTGAAGAATAAATCTCTTCTATATGACCATTTAACTTACCTAACTCTATTTGTCTTGTTAAGAAATATTTTTGTGATTTAGCTAAGATAAAGAACATGAATAAAAATCCTAACATAGAAGCTAAGATAGCAGTTATAGCAAGTATCCAGTTAGTTACAAACATCATTATTATAGAACCTAAAAATAAAGTTATAGCACTTACTAAAGAGCCTAAACTTTGTGACATTGTTGTTCCAATCGTATCAACATCATTAGTAACCCTTGATAATATGTCACCGTAACTATTAGAATCAAAATATTTTAAAGCTAATTTATTAATTTTAACTGATATTTTAGTTCTTAAATTTCTTGCAAAATTATTTGATACCGTAGCCATTATAAAGCTTTGTAAAAAGTTAAATAAAGCACTAGTTAAATATATTGTAAGAAGGAAAATTACAATCGCTTTTATGGCATCAAAATCAAGTTTTGGTTTTATAAGCTCTCTAATTTCTTTAGGTAGTTCGTCAATTAAAGTATAAATTTCTTCAGTAGAACTATCCTTACTTATATTTCCCATCTTACTTAAGAAAGAAACTTTTTCTTTTGTAGTAAGTAAAACACCATCTACTTTACTTTCTGGTAATAATATAGACTGAATAGAGCTAGGCATAGAAACCAAAGCTTTTACCATTTCTTTTTGGTCTTTATTATTCATACCAGATAAAAGTTTAATATAACTTACCCTATCACCAGAAGTTACTTTAACACCGTTAATAGTAATCTCTGGTAATATTATATCAGTAATAGAAGCTGATAATTTTAAAGCTTCAGTAACGATTTTTTCTTGATCACCAATTTTTAAGATTTCCGTAAAAGAAGTAAATAGCATTTTATCTTCTGGTGAAATACTACTTGATGCATAAATACTTCCTACCCTTTGCTCACTTAAATCAAAAGCAAGTACTTCTTTAGAGATATTTCCAATATTTTCTTCACTTAAAGAACCAGTAATTTCCTTAGTAACTTTATCAAATTCTTCTCTGTTAATTACTAAACCTTTAGTTATTTCATCCGTTAAATCACTTAACCTATTAGGTCCTATTATAGAAAATACAGATGATGCTATAGCAAGAACAAAAGCTATAACTATTAAAGGTAAAAAACTTTTTAAATATTTAAATAATTTCTTTATTGTTAATAATAAATCTTTAGGCTTTTCTCCTGGAGCTCCCCCTCTTGCACCAGGTCCTCTTCTTACTTGAGTAACATTTCTATTCTGCATTTAAAAGTTCCTCCTTTGAAAGCTGAGAATAAGCTATTTCCTTATAAACTTCACATTTATCTAATAGTTCTTGATGCGTTCCTATACCAACACTTTCACCACTATCTAAAACAATTATTTTATCAGCATTTATAATTGTTCCAATTCTTTGGGCAACAATAATATTAGTAGCATCTTTTGTATTTTTCTTTAACTCTTTTCTAAGTACGTAATCAGTTTTGTAGTCAAGAGCACTAAACGAATCGTCAAATACGTATATTTCTGGTTCTTTAGCAATAGCTCTTGCAATAGCAAGTCTTTGTTTTTGACCACCAGATATATTAGTTCCACCTTGAGCTATCTCTGATTCATACTTATCTTCCATTTTAGCAATAAATTCATCAGCTTGAGCTATCTTAGTAGCTTTCTTAATCATATCTTTAGAAACCTTATGTTTACCATAAGAAACATTATAATTAACAGTTCCCCTAAACATTACTGCCTTTTGCGGAACATATCCTAACTTTTCATATAAAGCTTCTAAAGTATAGTCTTTTATATTCTTACCATCTATTAATATTTCACCTTCGGTTACATCATAAAACCTCATGATAAGGTTAACAATCGTTGATTTACCACTACCGGTAGATCCTATTATCGCTACCGTATCACCCTTATTAGCTTTAAAAGATATATTTCTTAAAACATATTCATCAGCATCAGGGTATTTAAATGATACGTTCTTAAATTCTATTTCACCAGTAACTTTAGTTTTACCACTAAACGTACCTTCTTTAATAGTATAACCTTCATCTAAAACTTCTCTTATACGGTCTGCTGATACGCTAGCTCTAGGATACATAATAAATATCATTGCAAGCATTAAAAAGGACATAATAACTTGCATAGCATAGCTAGAAAATACTACCATATCACTAAATATATTTAATCTATCAAACATACCAGCACCACTAATTAAATTAGCACCAATAAAATATATTGATAAAGTAAGTAAGTTCATAATTAAATACATCGTAGGTGACATAATAGACATCATTCTTTGGTTAAACATTTGGGTATCAGTTAACTTTTTATTACCTTTTTCAAACTTATCTTGTTGGTATTTTTCAGCATTAAAGGCCCTGACAACCCTAATACCAGTTAAATTTTCCCTAGTAAGACTATTTATATTATCAATTAACTTTTGAACAATCTTAAATTTAGGAATAACAGTTATCATTAAAATAGTAATTACACTAAGTAAGAAGATAACCGCAACACCAGTAGCTAAACTCCACTGCCAACTTTTATTTAAAATCTTAAATACTGCCCATATAGCAGTTATAGGTGCTTTAATAAGAAGTTGAAGACCCATTGATATAAACATTTGGATATTAGTTATATCATTAGTAGTTCTTGTAATTAAACTACTAGTTTTAAACTTCTTAATTTGTTCCATACTAAATGACTGAACTTTTTCAAATAATGATTTTCCAGTTCTTTTTGCAAAAATAGCAGAAATATAAGAAGTTATAAAACCTACTATAAAAGCAGATACTAAAGAACCAAAAGCACAAAGAAGCATATAACCACCTTGCGTTAATATCTCAGACATCTTACTTCCTTCGGTTTGTACTAACCTAGTTATTTCAGACATATAATCAGGTATCTTTAAATCAAGCCAAACCTGAAATACGATTAATAAAACACAAGCACCCATAAGAGCAAAATCTTTTTTATCAAATTCTTTTAATAACTTTAACATATTTCATTTCCCTTCCTTAATTATTTTATGTTTTCTTTTATCTTATCAATAACCTTAAAAAAAACATTCAACTCTTCATATGATATGCCATTTGCCAAAAGAGTTTCAAACTGAGTTACCTTTTCATTCATCTCTTTAGATTTTTCTAAACTATAATTAGTAAGAATAATTTCTTTTTTTCTAGCATCATTTTTAGCATCAATTCTTTTTATAAAGTTATTTTTCTCCATTGTTTTTAATATACCCGATATTGTAGAACGTCTTACATCTAGTAAATTTTCTAACTCATTTTGATAAATAATTCTATTATTATTTTCAAATAAATATTTTAATATACTAGCTTGTACATGAGATAATTTCTTATTACCATTTTTACTTTCGATAATCTTTCTACTAATTAAGTTATCAAGTAACTTTACCTCAAAAGCTATCTTCCTATTATTCTTCATCTAATCCCACCTTTGTAAGGTAACTAACAAAAGTAATTTTAACAAACATAAGTCTAATAGTCAATAATAATACTTATTAAAAATTATTAAAAAAATCCGGTTACAACCGAACTTTTTTCATCCATAACCGGACTTTTTATTTATAAGTCTTATTTTTCTCTATCATACAGATCTTTATATTAAATTGAATTTATACTTTAATTACTTTTTCTAATATGATTATATATAACTTCCGCAATTATCTTGTCTAAAATCCTAGGTTTAAACTTTTTTTCAATCTTTGTTAATTTTTTTATTGCTGAATATATTATAATTTACCTTTTTAAAAGAGCAAACTTTAATGCAACGGTGACATTTTATACATTTATCTTTGTTGATTATTGGATATTCAAATCCTTCAGAATCGGCTTCCATTTTAATAGCTTTCACCGGGCAAACTGAATAACAAGCCGTACATCCGCAACATTCTTTCTTATCCTTAAATAAAACTGGAATTTCTTTCATAATTTTCTCCTTGCTTATAATTACTATTTTTTAAAATAAAATAATAAAATTCTTCATTTACTTTCCTAAATAATCTTAAATTTATTTAAAATGTCCTTAATTCTTTGCTTTAAAGTGATTTTTGCATATTTTTTTTGTAAATAATCAAAGGACGTGTTATTCATATCTTCAAAAAAAGATTCTCTATTTTCTGGTTTGGATACAGATTTATATTCAGCAGAATTATTAACAATTGCCTGTTCATAATCTACTTGCTTATACTTGATTTTCTTTTTAATTTTAGAAAATAATTCATTCCCTTTTTTTGTTCTAACAATAACCATTGATACACCTTTATTATCATTTATAGATGGCTCAATTAAATCAATACCCCAAAAATCAGCTATGGTTAAATCAGCATATCTTAATGATTTGGCAGTACATTCATAACAAGAAGGTCTTAAACACAAATTAAATAAAAACATTTTCATATACGGATTAATTCTTCTAGAGGTATAAACGGTTTTATTTTTTGAAAAAGTTTCATTAACACCAAATTCATTCCAACCTATCTTTTTACACCTGAAGTTCACACTTTTTAATATTGCTTTGCTTTTATGTTCGATATATTCTTTATACATCTTCCATAATTTAGGAGAAGGAACACCATGACAAACTACGTCAACACAAAAAAGATTTTTATACTCCCTAGATAAATAATTTTTTAAACCGTTTACTTGACAACCTGTACCACTAAAAAGAACAAGTTTATCACTATTAAGATCTTCTTTTACATTAAAAAATGTATCGTTAATTCTTGCTTGGATATATTTAGAACCCATAATTTTTGATAAATTTTCAATTTTATCTATTCTAATATATTCAGCACAATCACACGAATCATTCATTGCAACCCCATATACCACTCCACCTTCATCTAAAATATAATGTGCCAACAATACAAATATTCCTCCAGAAGAACTCGCTTTTCTTTCTTCTTCATCAATGTTAAAAGCAGCATAAGTTATTTCCTTCATAACTTTAATCTCCTTTCTAAGTTAAAATATATTTTATTACAAATCAAAGCCTATTCCATTATTTAAAGCTTTTCTAATATCTTCTTTATCTTGATTTGTCATATTATTCCAATACTTATCAAAAATCGGACTTTTAGACATTATTTTTTTATTTTCATTTACATAGTCATCATAAGATTTTATAATTTTTGCTGGTATCCCGACTACTACTACATTACTTGGAATATCTTTATTTACTAGTGTACCTGCCCCAATTATTACATTATCACCAATAGTAACACCAGGAAGAATAATTGCATCCGCTCCTATAAAAACATTATTTCCTATTACCACCTTACCAATCTTACTATATCCTAAAGGAATTTTAGTACTACCATCATGTAGTAAAATTCTAGCATCACTAATAGTAACATTATTTCCTATTTCCAATAAAAATGCATGATTTTTATCTATTTTAGAACTCCATATTTGAACATTATTTCCTATTTTAGCGCCTCTTTTTATTAAATCTCTTGGAGATACACCTCCTCGAATAATCTTTAAAATTTTATCTCTTATCTTTTTTAGTTTCATGTAAATCACCCTTATATTAATTATTAAATTTTTTTTTAAATATATTTCGTATTGGTTTTAATATAATATTTTTTTCTTCTTTATTAAAACCAAGAAAAACAACTGATAATATATAGATTGCAGAAAAAACAAATCCGCCTATACATAATTTAAAAAAAGTATCATATGATAACAAACTTTCACTTATAAATCCAAATGCAACGGGTATTAATAAACTGGGCAATAACTTAAATATATTTTTCCAATAAAAAATAATATCAATACCTAGTCTAAAATGGTAATACCAATTCATAAATAATACATTCCCAATTATTAAAGAAATAGAAGTTCCTACTGCTGCACCAATAGGTCCATAATAATGTACTAACGGTATACTTACAAAAATATTAATAATTGCAATTACTAAATATACTATAGATCTAGCTTTATGTTTATTTTTTGCCCTTTGTATTTCTATTCCTAAATTTTGAATTAGTGGTATTGTTACTGGATAAATTAATAATAAAGCTACATAATAAGAAACTTCATATCCTTTTCCAGACCAAAAATATATAAATTGTTTCCCAAAAAAAGTAAAACCTAACAAGATTAATGCCATAATAACAAACTGAATTCGACCAACCTTAGTAAATAAATCTGTTAATTGTTTATTATTATCTGTTTCAGAAACGATCATATTTACTTTAGGAACAAAAACGCTTGATACTGATGTTGAAAATTGCATATACAATGTATTAATCTGAGCGCCAATACCATAAACGGCAACCGCTTTAGTTCCTGCAATCCTTCCAAGCAAAAATTTATCTACACTCCAATTTATTTGGTCAACAATTTGATTTAAGAAAATAAAAAAAGTAAAAATCCACATTTCTTTAAGTAAAGATAGCTTAAATTCTCTGAAATAAAATTTTGTATTTAACTTTTTAAAACAATAAACTAAATTTGTAACAAATACACATACAGTAAGCAATGTTGTGATAAATACCATTCCTACAGATCCATATCCCATGATTAATAAAGGTAAAGTTAAAAATGGATTTAATAAATATTGCAATAAAATAACTGTTTTTTGAAAAATAAATTTTTCTTGTGAAATAATAATACAATTAAACACGCTATTAGGAAATGTTAAAGCAAGATTAAATATCATAAAAGCCATTAATATTTTAGCAGTATCATATTCAGAACTTGTCAATCCTGTGCCAAATATGTCTGAAATATTTACTATCATAGCAATTCCGCACATTATACAAATAAAAGATATAACTAAAAACATTATTAAAAACATACCATTTAGTTTAGATATTTCTAATTCATCATTTTTAACTTTACTTTTTGAATAAAAACGCATATAAGATGAGCTAAAACCCAAACTTAACAAGCTAAGGTACGAAACCACTGAATAAACAAGTTGATATAAGCCATACTCACTTTGTCCCAACAAACGCAACATAATCGGAGTATATATTAAGCCTGTAAGAATATGAACAGCTTGGGACAAATATGATAGAATTATCCCAAGCTTTCTTTGGCTTTTTTTCATGTATATTCCTCCTTTTAAATAATATTTACTTTAAAATTCTACTTATTTATCAACTCATATAATTTTTTTGCTGCCTCTTCAGTTTGCATAATATATTTAGGCATAAACTCTTCTAAATGTTTTTTAATTTTAATTTTATTTAAATATAGTTTTTTAAAAGTTTCTAATAAAACTTTGTAATTTTTCAAAGTCCTAACATCTACAACATAATCGTCATAAGTTCCAAATATATCTTTAGCAATTCCTCTTGCTTTAATGGAATAGCCTATCACCAAAGTAGGAACACAAGAAGAATAGGCTGCTATAGTTGAATGAGTTCTAGCTCCTACAAAAAAACTACATTTAGAAATTACGAATTTCAATTTATGAGCTGCCATATCATCAAGAACAAAAATTCTATTATTCTTAAATTTTTCCTTAATTTTATTTATGGCAACACGATCATCATTATTTCTTTTTACAACGTGAGGTACCAACAATATGTTTGCTTCAGTATTTTTTAAAATAAATTCAATAATACTTTCATATCCTTTTTTTATCTGACTTTCTTCATCCTCAAATTTTAAAATCAAAGGACTAATATTAATTCCTATAACTTCTTTATTGAAAATACTTTTTAAAACGTTCGTTTTTTGTGGTTTCATCGCGAATGCTGGATCTGGATACAAAAAAGTTTTTTCTTCTAAACCATGTTTTATTAGATTTTCATAAGTTAAAGATTCTCTTGCAAAAATATACTTATATAAAGAAATATCTTCCAAAACTTTTCTTTGATCTAAAACTTCATTTTCTATGGACGTTCCCCACAAAATAGTAGTATTATTTTTTTCTCTAATTCTCTTATTTGCTTCAAGTATAGGATTTATTAATCTGGGATAACAGTAATTATCACCACCAACAGATAAATAAACTCCTTTTTTATTACCATTTATTAATTTAAATACTGTATTTTTTTTAAATAAAATATTAAAAAGCCTACCAAAAGCCCATTTAACTGGATGATAATATCTCTTGTAGGTATCTGGGATAACTGTACATAACTTATCTAACCCATACATTTTATCAGATTTAGCATTACTTGAATAAATCGTTTTTTCCCCTTTTAAATTTTGGCAGGTACCTCTGACAATAGCTTCACAGCCATGGTTATCCGATCCGCCGTGAGCATAAAATATAAACATAATTAATTCCCTCTTTCTATTTTTTTATAATTAATTTTATATAATCCGACTGAAAATCCACTTAACATAAGATATAATCCATATTGTTCATACGAGTAATGTGGCATTCCTGTCAATGCATATAAAAGTATAAAAATTTGAAAACTATATGAAAACATAGTCCATTTTTGTTCAAACGTTCCCTCATACTCTTTTTTCTTAAAGAAATTGAAAACTTTGCTACTATAATACAAACAACATAAATTTCCTATAACTATTATAAAAAAACCTATAATACCATTTTCAGCTAATAGCTGAAAATAGTCATTATGAGCACCTTGGAATGTTGTGCCACTCATTTCTTTTAAATAACTACCCCATCCATTACCTAAAATAGGACTATTTATAAACATTTTCCAAGCCACGCCCCATAGATAAAACCGACTTGAAGAAATATCTTCTGAGCTATTAGGCTCTAAAATTCTATTTATCAAGTTGTCTACGCCTGGAACAAATATATATGCTAATATAAATAAAATAACCCCTAACACAATGAATTTAAAGCTTTTAACTAACTTTTTATTTATATCTGATTCTTTTTTTATCACTATATAAAGTAATGAGATAATCAAAAATAAAGTAGGTCCCCTTTTTGCAACTAAAAATTGTGTACACATCAAAAAAGCAAGAGTCACAGCTTTAATTTTTTTATATTTTTTATCTGATAACAAAGAACTAAAAAGAAATAATATACCAACAATAATATAATAACTATTTCTAGAATAATGATTTGTAAAACCATGATACATATTTCTATGAGTAAAACTATATACGAGAGATGATCCTTCCGGAAACATACTTAAAATATTATTTGTATAAAACGTTGGAAAAAAGAAACTAATCCAAGTAACAATAGAAGTAAACAAAGCAAATCCAATTAAAGGATATTTAATATATTTGATTTCAATATAATTTTTTTGTATTGAATAAAAATATAAAATACAAATAATTATAAAAAATATATACTTATTAAAATCCGGACTATAAACAAAACAAAGAATAGTTAATCCTATAAAAATATCAGCAGATAAAATTATTCTTAAATAACGCGTATTAAAGAAAAGGGCAAGTATAGTTGTAAGTATCAGCAAAATATACTCTATACCACTATTTTGGTATATAAATAAAGGATTACACCTAAATGCAATACTTATTGATAAAATGATTCCCCAAATAGCTATTAACTTGCTTTTTTTTACCTTTAACCCCACTTTATCCCACCTTCCTATTTTTAATCTTTAATCTGATTTTAACAATAAAAATTATAATATCAACAAAATTCATTATACAACATAGATACAATAATTTGTCAAAAAAACTAGCGGGTATTATACTTTTCTTATTACTAAAAAATATATCTTTCCATGGAGTAGAATGTAAACAAGAATTAATAAAATTCTTTTTATTTCGATAACTCAGCTTAGATTCACTATGTAATGGGTATAATAAAAGCATTCCATGAAATTGTTGAATTGCACGAACTTTTAAGTACTTTTCCATTTCCTTATCCTTTTTAAACATATCATTTAATACTATCAACGTTTTTTCGTAAGCAGTTTTAATTTTTGGATTATATAGATTAGTAACTGATTGACTATTTTGTCTATAAAAATACCATATAGATTCAACTATACCAATTTTGTTAACACTTTCTAATATTTGTAAATTATAAACCACATCTTCTCCAGTAACCAATGTTTCATTAAACTTATACCTTTTAACAATATCTGATTTAAATAATTTACAAACAGGCCCACTGGTAAAACAAGAATTTAATCTCTTATCATCAACTTTTCCATTACTCAAAACTTTAGCCTTGTAATCCATTAACTTTTTATCATAAATTAGTATACCATTCTTAGAATCAACGACATAATCTTTATAACTATTTTTATTAAACTTTCTAGTACCACCCAATATAAAATCTAGATTATATTTTTTCACTAAATTTAAAGCTTCTTCTATAAAATTAATTGATATATAATCGTCTCCATCTACAAAAGTAATATATTCCCCCTTAGCCATCTGCACACCAATGTTCCTAGTCTTAGCAACGCCTTCATTTTTTTTATTAACCAATTTAAATCTTTTATCATGCTTACAAAATTCATTTATTTTCTGAGCACTTAAATCATTAGAACCATCATTTATTACTATTATTTCCAAATTTGAATAAGTTTGATTTATTAAAGATATTAAACATTCTCTAATATACTTTTCACAGTTGAAAACAGGAACAATTATACTAATTAAAGGATTATTCATTATCCTCTCCAAAAAATAATTTTGATAATATATATCTGATATTATTTGAGTCAAATTTATTTGCAGTTTCTAAACAATTGGGAATCATTTTCTCTTTTGAATATTTACCAAGAATAAAATTATTCATTTTCAAAGATAAATCTTTATAATTTTTTACTTCAAATTTAACGCCATTATATCCTTCTCTAATATAATACTTAGGTGCTGCAAAATCACTAGCTATAACAGGAGTACCACAAGCCATTGATTCGATTGCTACCAATCCTAAGCTTTCTCCTTCTCTTCTTGTAGGGAAAATAAAAGCATCTGAAATATTAAATATTTCTACTAATTTTTCCTGTGGTTGTAATGGTAAAATTATAAATTTAGTATTGAGTTTTAAATCTTCTATTAATTTAAAACATGATTTTGACTCTTCACCACTTCCAACTAACAAAAAATTTGCCTTTTTATTTTTTTTAATTAATTCGTTAACCGCTTGAATATAAGTGTCCCAACCTTTATCTGTTGATATTCTTCCAACATACGAAAAAACTGGAAAATCATTGTTGATACCTAATTTTTGTTTAATTTTTTTTATAGTTTTAGTATCTAAACATTTAAATATATTAGTGTTTACTCCAGAAGAAGGATAAATTGTTATTTTTTCTTTACTTATACCATACTTGTCTGAAACATATTTAGAAAAATATTTTGAAGGAACTATTATCTTTTCACTTATTTTCAAAATTTTCTCTGTGTACTTTTGAAATTTTCTTTGTCTTGCATTTTCAGGAACGACATCAGAACCATGTACATTTGTATATATAGTTATTTTTTTTAATTTGCAAGCCAATAAAACAGGAATACTACTATGAGAAGCATAATGAATATATATTATGTCATATCTTTTAAATAAAATCTTCATAAACGTTAAAAAGTAAAAAGATATGTAATTAATTAGTTTTTTTATTTTACTTGTACTTTTAAACATAACAGAGGTTTCATAACTAATATTCAAATTTGTCAACTCTTCACAAAAACGCTTTACAAATATTCCGGCACTAGGATTTTTTTTATTAGGATACATATTAGATACAATTAGCACTTTCACTTTTTTCACATCCTTGTTTTTATAAATTGATCAATGGAATCAATAATTACATTAGTATTTGAAATAAAAGGGACTATTTCTTTTGTTTTTGCCAATTCAATAGCATTAGAAATACTTTCACTCGAGCATTCATGACAAGCCACAACTACACCTAGCTTTTCAAAAGCTTGTACTAATTGAATTTGATGATCATCTACCGCTTCATTAAATTCTTTTAATCTGGGAACTGCAACAATAGATTTTCCTGCCTTTGCAGTATTGACTATAACCCCTGTTCCACCATGCGTAATTACAATATCACACTCTTTTATCTTTCGATTAAATTCATCGTGATTCATAAAACTAACATATTTGAAATTTTTAATTTTATAATTGCTTAACCCTATTTGAGCAAAGACCTCTTCTTTTATTAACCCTTTCTCAATAGCTTCATCTACTGCTTTTAGCAATCTATTAAACTGAAAACTTCGAGACCCCGTAGTAATAAATATCATCTAATATATTCCTCCCTTATATATCGCATTAGGATAATATTCTTTCATACTTTCCCACTGAATATAAAACTGATCAGCAAATTTATATGCAATTTTTCCAGATATATTTGGAGAATTAATTTTTGCAAAAGACTCTATATATATCACTTTACTTCCAAAAAATTTTGACCAAAACATAATAGGTATTGCAGCAAGAGCTCCAGTAGAAATTACCAAATCAGGCTTATCTTTAATTATGATAAAAAAAGATTTTATAAAGTTTGCAATAAATTTTATAACAAATGTCTTATCTGTTCTATTAATTGAATTAACGTATTTTACTGGTATATTACCCACTTTTATATCATAATCTATTTTTTCGGTCACTATATAACCTTCATATTTTTCAATTAAAGGCTTAAGCATTATTAACTGTTCGAAGTGACCTCCAGATGAAGATGTTAAACATATTCTGACTTTATTTTGGTTTTTTCCCATATTACAACCTCCAAAAGCGCATTTTTGAATTTTTCAAATCTTCAACAGAATATAACCCTTTAATGTCAATTAAAATTTTCTCAGAATCATCACTCTTTTTAAATAAAGTTTTTAAATAGTCTAATGACAACTCTCTAAACTCATTATGAGCAACGGCCACAATAATACAATCAGCATCTGAAATATCATTTAATTTTGTTAAAGTAATACCATATTCATGCATGGCATCCTTTTCACTGGCCCAAGGATCTACAACTTTAGGAACTATGCCGTAACTATTAAGATGCTTAATTATATCACTTACTTTACTGTTTCTTGTATCAGGACAATTCTCCTTAAAAGTAAGACCAAAAATTACAACATTTGATTTTTTTGGGGCCAATCCAGCTTTTATCATTTGTTTTATTGCTGCTGAAGCAACATAACTTCCCATACTATCATTTACTATGCGACCATTCAAAATAATCTGACTATGATATCCTAGTTTTTCTGCCTGATAAGTAAAATAATATGGATCCACTCCAATACAATGCCCCCCAACTAAACCAGGCCTAAAACCCAAAGCGTTCCATTTAGTATTCATTCCATCCACAACTTCATTTGTATCAATATCCATACGATCAAATACCATAGCAAGTTCGTTCATAAAAGCAATATTTATATCTCGTTGACTATTCTCTACTACCTTTACAGCTTCGGCTGTTCTCATATTGGATACAGGATAAGTGCCAACTTCTATAATAATATCATAAATTTTTTTTATTTCTTTTAAAGTTTCTTCATCACATCCTGAAACAATTTTGTGAATATTTTCCAACCTATGAATTTTATCTCCAGGATTAATGCGTTCAGGACTATATCCTATTTTAAAGTCTTCACCACATTTTAATCCTGATTCTTTTTCTAAAATTGGAATACATACATCCTCCGTACACCCAGGGTATACAGTTGATTCATAAACCACTATTGCTCCTTTAGTTAAATTCCTTCCTACAATTTTTGAAGCACTAATTACTGGTGTCAAATCAGGAGTATGATCAGTGTTTACAGGAGTAGGAACAGCTACTATAATAAATTTTGCTTTTTGTAACTCTTCTTCTTCAGAAGTAAATTTAACTGAGCTTTTTTTTATTTCTTCATCTCCAACTTCTTTTGTAGGATCAACACCTTTTTTGTATAAATTTATTTTTTCTTTGTTTAAATCAAAACCAATTACGTCAATACCTTTTCTGGCAAATGCTACAGCTATAGGCATCCCAACATATCCCAAACCAACTAAAGCCAATCTTTCCTTTTTATTAATAATTTTTTCATATAATTCCATAGTTACTTTTCTCCTTACCTTAATTAATAAATCTAATTTTTTAACTAATAAATAGTAATTTTATCTGCTACCTAACTATCACAATAAACATAGTTATATTTTTTTTAAAACTGACACTTTTATTAATGCATAGTCAATTTTAAATTCTAAAACAAATAAATTATATTTTGAACTTAACCTTAATTACTTTTGCAATTATAATTAACTTCCGTAACGCCACTTCCTACTTAGCACCTTTTCTAAGTACTACAACTTTAAAAGTATTTAATATAATTTTTATATCTAATAATAAATTACAATTGTTAGAATAATATTTTTCTAATTTTAATCTTTTCTTAAACGTAGTATTAGATCTACCTGATACTTGCCATAAACCAGTTAAAGCTGGTTTAGTTTTAATTATATCATCATAATATTTACCCATATCTTTTTTCTCTCTAGGTAAATAAGGTCTATTACCTACTAAAGACATATTCCCAATTAGAATATTGATCATTTGAGGAAGTTCATCAATCGATGAACCTCTCAAAATTCTTCCCATCTTTGTTATTCTAGGATCCTTATCTAACTTCATCTTAATCTTATATTCTTTTTCTAATTTTTTATCTTTCTTAAACATTTCTTCTAATACCTTATCAGCATTAGGTACCATAGTTCTAAACTTAAATAGCCTAAATTCTTTACCATTCTTACCTATTCTTTTTTGAGAATAAAAAATAGAGTTAAAATCTCCACTTAACATATATGATATTTTTACTATTAATGCTATAGGTATTAGTACTAAACACCCTATTAAAGAACATACTATATCAAATAATCTTTTAATAAAATTATAACTTATTTTAGATATAGCACTTTTTTCAGTTACTTTCTTTACACTTTCTATTCCTTCTAATTCTTCTATCATTCTTATACACTCCAACCTTTAATTATAATCAAGCTTTATAAAACTATATCAATGATGTACTATTAATATTTAATCATATTTCGAGTTTTTTTGCAATTAATTAGAAAGATTTATACAATAACATTACAAAAAAATAATTTTTATATTAGTTTTATACAAAAAAACAAAGTTAAATTAACTTAACTTTGTTTCTTTTCTACTGTAAATAAATAGTTTTCATTAACTAAATACTCTATTTTATCTTCATAAATAATATAAGATACTCTTCTTATATCTTCTTTATACTCTTTAAAGTATTTGTTAGTAAATTCTTTTATTTCTATTCTGTTTAAATTTTTCATTTTATCTCTCCCATTTTGGAAGAGTATATTATCATAATTTAATGTCTAAATTTGCCATAATTTATTGTTTTTATAATTACTTTAATATTTTCTTTAAATAAACTAAAGTACACCCAGCATTGAAATGATTTAGGTGATACTCATCTACATATTTATTTGTTCTTAAAATAGTATGAACCTCTTCTTTTATTGCTCCTGTCCCTATTCCATGTATTATTAAAATCTTATAATTTTTTAAACGGTAATTATCTTCTATAAATTCTTTGACCATTACTCTTGCTGAAGATCTTATTTCCCCATGTAAATCTAAAGTAGGAAGAGAATTTATAAAGATATCATCTAAACTAGTTTTCATATCTAATTTTGTATTTTATAAGCTTTAACTACATTTTTTAAAAGACAAGCGATGGTCATTGGTCCAACTCCACCAGGTACTGGTGTAATTAAAGAAGCTTTTTTACTTACTTCTTTAAAGTCTACATCTCCACATAAAACGTCATTTTCTTTATTTATTCCAACATCTATTACTACGGCACCATTTTTAACCATATCTTTAGTAATTAAATTAGTATGCCCTGCTGCAACTACTAATACGTCTGCTAATCTTGTGTAATTTTTAATATCTAGACTTTTTGAATGACATACACTAACGGTTGCATTTTGCTTTAAGAAAAGCTGAATTAAAGGTTTTCCAACCAGGTTACTTCTTCCTACGATACATACGTTTTTTCCCTCTAATTTAACGTTATACATTTTTAGAAGCTCAAGAACACCACTTGGAGTACAAGATACTAAACATTCATTTTCTAATACTAAATTACCTACGTTTTCATAGGTTAATCCATCTACATCCTTAGTTGGTTTTATGGTATTAATTACTTTAGCTACGTTAAAATTATTAGGTAAAGGTAATTGTACTAAAACACCATTTACTTCCTTTTCATCATTTAATCTTTTTATTTCTTTTATAACTAATTCTTCTGAAATAGTATCATTAAACTTTATTAATTCAAAATCTATTCCTACCATCTCACAAGCTAATCTTTTATTTTTTATATATATATTACTAGCCTTATTATCACCAACTTGAATAACTACTAATTTAGGTTTAATATTTAAAGCTTCTATCTCTTTTCTTATATTATATTTTAATACTTTACTAGCTAATTTACCATCTATAATATTATTCATTAATTTACCTCCTCCCCAATTGGAAAATTCTCACATAAATTAGATACTCTTTTCTTTAAGTCCTCTAATATTTCTTTATTTTCTGAGTTAAAAAGACAAGTTGCTATTATTTTTCCTACTTCTAAAAACTCTTTTTCTTTAAAACCTCTAGTAGTCATTGCTGAAGTACTAAATAATAAACCACTAGTTATAAAAGGAGTTGTAGGGTCATATGGAATCATATTCTTATTACAAAGTATACCAATATCATTTAGTATTTTTTCTGCTTCTTTACCAGTCATATTAACAGACTTTTTTACATCTAATAAAATTAAATGATTATCAGTTCCGTTAGTTATTATTTTAAATCCTTCTAATCTTAAAATATCACTTAGTATTTTAGCATTTTTTATCGTTTGTTTTTGATAACTAACAAATTCACTTTTCATGGCTTCCTTAAAACAAATTGCTTTTGCTGCTATTACGTTTATTAAGGGTTTTCCTTGAAGAGAATATAATACTGATTGATCTATTTTCTTTATTATCCATTCTTTATTTGTTAATATTAAACCGCCCTTAGGTCCTCTTAACGTTTTATTGGTAGTTAACGTAACAACATCTGCATATTTACAAGGATTTTGGTGTAATCCTGCCGCAACTAATCCCGCAATATTAGAAATATCAACAAGTAAGTAAGCCCCGCAACTAGTAGCAATATCTTTAAATTCTGAAAAATCAAGTTTTCTTGTATAAGATCCGTCTACCAATATTAATTTAGGTCTTTCTTTTAGTGCTATCTTTCTTACCATTTCATAGTCAATCTGGTTAGTTTCTTTATCAACAGAAAAATAAGTAAAATTATATTGATCAGAATTAAATGCATAATCAAAAGAAGAATGCTTATCTAGTTCTAAATTCAAACTTAAAACTTTATCATCTTTGTTTAATAAAGTATTAAAAACCGCCATGTTAGCTACTGTCTTTGAATCAGGCTGTACGTTTGCATATTTAACATCAAAAACCTTTTTTGCATACTCTATGGCAATATTTTCAACTTCTCCTAAAAAATCATTTAAAAAGTGACTTTTCCTAGAATGATATATATCATATATACTATTATTTAAAATACTTCCTAAAGTATTTAAAACAGATGAAGAAACATAGTTTGAAGAAGAAACAAGATTAATTGTTTCTTCTTGTTTTTTCCTTTCTTTTTCTATCACATTAAATATCAAATCCATACTAACCCTCCTAAACTTTTATATATTTATTTAATTTTATAGAATAAATTATTTTAACTACCTTATCTACTTTCATAATATTTTTAATTCCTATTTCGTATAAATCAAGCTGCACTTTATACCTATCTTTTAACTCATTTAAATCATTAACATCATCTGTTTTATAATCAACGATATAATAAGTATCATCTACTTTAAAAAGAAGGTCAATTACACCATCAACTAATATACTACCACTTTTTATGTTTTTATCATAGTAATCTCCTGGAACTTTAAATGTAATTTTCTTTTCTCTTGAAATATTATCTGATGATAAAAGTAGTTCATAAAGTGAAGAAGTTAAATAAGCTAGCACCTTATTTTTATCAATAAAATTAATTTCTTTAATGCTAATAATATTTTGATTTAAAAGATTATTTAACGCTTCATCAAGACTTTTAACATCATATCTTTTTACTGGTAATTTTTCAAATATTTTATGATATAAAGTACCTAAGTTGGTATAACTAATGCTATCATCCATAAAAGAAGGTTTAGAAGGAATAGAAAAAGTATGTTTTAAATCGCTTACACTTAGTAAAAGAGGATAAGAAGCGCATACTTCTTCTTTAACTTTTTTATCAAGTAAAGAAAAGTCAAAATCTTCTTTTTTTACCACTTCTTTTTCTTTAAACTCATTTTCATTAATTAAATAAGCTTCTTTTATAAACGTTTTAATCTTAGCTTCACTTGCAAATGTTTTAACGTTAACAGAAGATAAATCATGTAAAGAGCTTGCCCCTTTATACCTTAAAAGACACGCTATAATAATATCTAGATAACAATTTACGTTATTTAAATACAAGTTAGAAATATGTTTATTATCTCCTATTTTAGAAGCTACTTTAGTTACCAAATTTTCTAAATTATTAGAATATCCAGTAATTATAATTTTTTCTTTAGCACGTGTTAAAGCTACGTATAAAATTCTTAACTCTTCAGATAACATTTTACTTTTTTCATACTCTTTAAATATTCTTATTGGAATAGCTTCATATTTAACTTTAAATTTAGGATCCTTTAAGTTAAAAGCAATCCCTAAATCATCATTTATCATCAAATCATTTTTTAAATCCGTAGTATTAAATACCTTACCTGTTTCACAAACAAATACTACCGGGTACTCTAACCCTTTAGATTTATGAATCGTAGTAATTAAAACATTATCCCCCTCTGACAAAGGGTTTACCCCATCAAAAGATCCCTTATTAAGCATTATCTTTTCTATATAAGATATAAATTCATATAAACTCTTAAATTCATCTTTCTCAAAATTTATGGCATGATGAAGCATCCTAATTAAATTCTTACCCCTTTGACTACCACTTTTTAAACCTCTTATAATAGGTATAACATTAAACTCTTTATATATTTTATTTACAACTTTATAAATACTATTATTTAAAGAAAATAACTTACTATCATTAATAAACATAACTAATTTTTTAATTTCTTCATTACTACTTTTTACAATATTTTCATAAAGTGAAATATTTTTATTAATAGCCCTTAAATCAGTTATATCATCAAAACTTATATCTAGCAAATTAGAAGATAAAATACTCATTAAAGCAACATCATCATACGGATTATCAATTATCTTTAAAAAATTAATAATAAGCTTTATTTCGTAGTTATCAAAATATTCAGAAGTACTTTCAGAATAAACACTTACATTACGTTTATTTAAAGCTTCTATATATAAACTACTATTTTTTAAAGACCTAAGAAGAATTACAATATCACTAGGTTTAATCTTTCTCCACTTACATAATTTATTATCATAAATATTTTCTTCATTATCTAGTAACATTTTTATTCTATCCGCAACATATATAGCTTCTTTTTGAGCCTTGGTAAGATCATCTTCTTCATCCTCTGATTTATTTTTCCCGTCTATTATATGAACTTCACTTTCTAGGTTACTTCCTTCTTCAAAATTAGCCCCCAAATATAAACGTTCATCTTCATTATAATTTACTTCACCAAAATTCTCGGTCATCGTATTTTCAAAGATAAAATTACAAAAATCCAAAACTTCTTTTCTGCTTCTAAAGTTTTTAGAGAGCGCAATTAGTTTAGGAAATGAATCCTTACTAGCTTCGTTTTTATCATGATTGAAAATCTCCGGACAAGCACTTCTAAACCTATAAATACTTTGTTTTACATCCCCTACGATAAATAAATTTTCATTATTAAGAGAAATTGCATTAAAGATAATATTTTGCAAATTATTAGTATCCTGATACTCATCTATTAAAATCTCTTTATATCTTTTAGAAATTTCACTTGCTAATTTGGTCTTCTTTCCATCTTGCACCAATAATTCAATAACAAAATGAGCGATATCACCAAAAGAAAATTTATTTTCTAATTTTTTTTCTTCAAGTAAACTTAACCTAAAATCTTTAACTATTTTAAAAAGGGTATTAAGTGAAGCAAAGCATTTTTTCTTTTCATTAAGGTAACAATTATCACTAACAAACTTTAATTCATCTAATTTTTTTCTTACTTCATTTTTAAAATCATCCCTAATTACTTTATATTTTATTATTTCAGGATCATCTTTATGTCCTTTAGGCGTCCTTAAAGTTTCAAATTCTATGGTTCTTAACCGTGATGCTAATTCATCAAAAAGATTAGTATTTATAATATCACTTATATAATTTCTTTCTTTTTTAACCATGTCTAAAATCTTATCAAAATCAGAAGAAGCATCATATAACTCTTTTATAATATCATCATAAATTAGAAGGTAATCACGCATTTTCTTTTTTAACTGACTAAAAAATAAATCTTTATAAAAATTATTATCTTCTTCGTAGTAACTAATAGCTTTTGAAATAAACTTATATTCAAAAGGAAGGGTATCCAAAAAATCACTTACTTTTAATACTTCTTCTTTAATTAAGTTAGTACTGTTAGCTCCAAACATATCAAGTAACTTTTCATAACCTTCTACTCTTTCAAAGGAGCCTTCCAAAATTTCACCTAGAACTTTGTCTTTTAAAATTTTTTCTTCTTCTAAAGATAATATGTTAAAATTTCTTTTTATCCCAATTTTTTCAAAATTATCTTTAACAATATTTCCATAAAAAGCATCCATCGTCGTTATATCAGCTATCTCAATAAGACTCATCTGGTTTTTTAGATGCAAATTACCTTTATCTTCCAAAAAAGCTTTTTCTATTTTTTCTTTTATTCTTCCTTTCATTTCCATTGCTGCTGCTTTAGTAAAGGTTACGATTAAAAGATCATTTACATTACCGCCATCTAAAACATACTTTATAACCCTTTGGGATAAAACCGCGGTTTTTCCAGAACCAGCCGCGGCACTCACGATTATTTTTCCACCTCTTGAGTCAATAGCAAGCGCTTGATCAGTCGTCCACTTAGGCATTTTTATCACCTTCTAACATTTTAAATACTTCACTATTTTTATAATTTTTTATTTTTCTTGCTTTATCTATATTTTTATCAAATGAGCAAATGGAACTAAATTTACAGTAAGAACAAGAATCAATCCTTCCGCCTACCGGATTTACACTTATATTTCCATCCAAAATATTTTCACTAATCTTTTTTAGCTCCTCTTTTATATGGTCAAAAAGCAAAGCAAGATTATCCATACCAAATGTCTTTTCAGGATTTATTTTTCCGTAAGAAACTACGTCTATAAACTCTCCTATACTATCTTCACCCATCGCTTCGATGACGTTTTCATCACTACTTATGATACCGGTCATCTTAATTCTATCACCAACTGTTTTATATAATTCTTCTTCATCTAGTTTCCGACTTACCATTTTTTCTTTTACTAAAGCAGGATAATAAAACAAGCCAGCCGGAACAACATTTTTAGTAGTTATATCTTTACCATTTTCTTTTATCGCTAACAAATAAAGTAACATTTGAAGATTTAATCCCTCTAGACAATCATCTAATCTAAATTTCTTTTCTCCAGTTTTATAATCTATGATGCGATAATAGAAATTTTCATCATCTTCATAGACATCAACCCTATCTATTACTCCCGTTAATTTTAAACTAGCATTATTCCCTTTAATAACAAAAGGTTTTATTACGTTTCCATCTTCCAATCTAAACTCAAAATAAGTAGGTTTAAATTTAGAAATATTTTGTTCTTTAATAATATTTCTTAAAAGTAAGGTAACATTATCACTTAACTTTTCAATAACAAAGTTAGTACTATTAGTTACTATCTTGTTTTTCTCTTCCAAATAGTTTTTAGAATACTTAATTACCATATCTTTTAAATTATCGGTAGTAATATTATCAAACTCATTTTTTAAAATATTTTCTAATAAGTAATGTACAAACGTACCTACTTCTCTATTATCAAAAATAAATTTTTCTTTTATTTTTAATTTCAAACCATATAAACAAAAATAGTAAAAAGCACACTTAGAAAACGTTTCTATACTGCTAGGGCTAGAAGTTATCTCATCAGAATAAAGTTTCCTTGCACTTTCTTTACTAAGTTTATAATTAAGATTATGACTATTAGAAATATTTATTTTATTAATTAAGCCATCACCCAAATCCTTTTTATAAACCTTATCATTAGAAAGATTTAAAGCATATTTATTAATTAAAATATTTTCATTATATATTTTTTCTTCTTTCATCTTTAAAAGTTCAATATTCTCTAAAAGTTTAGACATATTATTAAGTTTTAAATCAGAAGAAAGCTTATGATAAGTTACCGTAACTTCTTTATTATTAAAAAGTTTATTAAATAAATACTCTTCCTTTAAAGCAAACTCTTCTAGTCTATTAATTAACCATTCTTTTTTTACATCATGACTATTTAATAACGTATTAAACTGGTAAGTCTTAGGAAACTTATCCTCACTTGCCCCAAGAAAATAAACATATTTTTTATCATAAAAACAAGCATCATTTAAAGCTACTATTAAAATTTCGTTATTTTTTCTAACTGTTTTTTCTTTTAATTTAAGAAGGTTATTAATTAAGTTAATAATTTCACCAACGGAAGTTTCTTTTTCATAATAATTACTTATATCTTCCATTACCTTAATTAAATTATTGTAACCTTCACTATCCGTTTTATATAGTTTTTGAACCAAATCTTCTTCTTCAAAATAAGTATAAATCCACTTTAAAATACTTTTAGCATCTTTTTCATTTAAGACATTTTCTAAAAGATATTTAATAGGGTTAATAATTTTTTCTTTAGCTTCATTTAAAACTTTTAAGTCTTCTTTATCATTCGTACTAAAACTTTTTTTATTCCCATTAGGATTAAACTTAAAAGGTATATAAAAATCATCATTTTCTAAATTCCAGCTATAAATATAGTTATCTAACTTATCAATTAAAGCTAAATCTATGTTAAAAATATTTAATTTTAACAAGTTCATAAAGTTTTCATTTGAGAAATTTCCAGCTAAAATTTTACTAAAGCAATTAATAAACCTTGAAGTAAAAGTATTAGCAAGAGTTTTGCAAGAAAAAGGAATATCAAATAATAATTCCATGTATGGTAAATAGTTTGAAACATCATTAGATACTAAAATAAAATCATCATTTTGTGCATTATATTTATATTTTTTTAAAGAAATATCATTTAATACAAATAATATTTCATCTTCTATATCATTAAGAGCTTTAAAATAAGCCTTAGTTTTATTAACTTCCCCTTCAAATTTTATTTTTTTATCTATTTTCTGTAGCTTATTAATTAAAAGAGAATTTTTCAATTTAGAAACTTTAAAAAAGGCCTCTCCTTCTTCATTAATCTTTTTTAAAACTTTAAATTCTTCATCATTTAAATCTACAAAGTCCAAAAACAAATATTTTTTATTTAAAGTAAGTTCATTTAAAATAGTTTCTGTAAGCATAACCCTATTTAAAAAATTAGAAGATTTTAATTTTTCTTCATATAATTCAAAAATCTTTTTTAAATCTCTTATTTTAGCTGAATCATTAAGATCTATATTCTTGAACTTTTTATAGGTATTTAAAAGATCACTTATAAAACTTTGCTCTTTTATATCTTGATAATTTTCTAACTTTTCTTTTACTTCCTCATAAGTTTGTAACATAAAAATATAGTCTTCATTATCATTAATAATCTTTTTACCACCATCATAATTTTCTAATAAAAATTTATCAAAAGTAATTATATTATAATTTTTATCTATATATTTATTTTTATAGTAAAATTCATAATTAGAAGGAACTATGACATAGTGTGCATAATCTAATAATTTACTTTCTTCTTCATCTAATATAAGTTTTATCATCTAAACACCTTCTTACCATCTAATTATAACAAAATATAAAAAGAAAAAGAAGATTTTACAAAAAATCTTCTAATAAGAATCAACATTAATATTTACTCTTTTATTTTCATTAGCATAAGAGCTAGCTTGCACTATTGTTCTTAAAGCTTTAATAGTTAAGCCACCTTTACCAATTACTTTTCCCATTTGATCTTCTGGAACCATAACCTGAATTATGATTTCAGCATCATCCTCACTAGGAAATTCTTTAACGCTAATACTATCTGGTTCTTTAACAAGTTCTTTAATTATTGTTTCCGTCAACTTTACTAAATTCATAATTACTTACCTTGTTTTTCATTAGCATATTTAGTCATAACCCCAGCCTTAGAAAATAAATTTCTAACTGTATCAGTTGGAGTTGCACCATTTTTTAACCATTTAATAGCTAATTCTTCATCTATCTTTGTTTCAGCTGGAGTAACTAAAGGATTATAAGTTCCTATTGTTTCAATAAATCTTCCGTCTCTTGGACTTCTTGAATCAGCTGCGACAATACGATAATAAGGCTTCTTTTTAGCGCCCATTCTTTTTAATCTCAATTTAACTGCCATAATTTCCTCCTCATTACTTACAATTTTAACACATAAAAAAACTAGTGTCAACTATTTTTGTTAACAACTAGTTTAACCCCTTCTTCTTCTGATTTTCTTCATTATCAACATATTTTTTTCCGGCTTCACCATAATTTTTATTATGTTCACATAAGCACATTAAAAACATTTCCATGGTTGTTGTTTGTTTATTTTTAGCTTTTTCTTTTGGAGGATCAACAATCTTTTTATAATCATTATCAGCTTCCGAGTAATAATCTTTAAATTCTTCCAAATTAATTTCTTCACCTAAAGCTAATTTCAAATTCTTATCAAATAGCATTAATTCACGTGAATTAATTCCATCTTTATAATCTTGTGAATTTAAATATTCATAAAAATTATCAAAAGACAATTCTCCATTACTTTTTGTTAAATAAGAAAATAACGTTTTAGCTAAAAAGTCATTATAAGCTCCACCATCATCTAATGTAATTGGAACACCTTCTACATTAGGCATAAAAGGATGTCTATTAAAATATATATTTTCATTGTTCTTTAACCACTCAACAACTTTGTCCAAAACTTTTATATCTTCAACCCTAACAGTTAACATATCATTAGTTTTGTTTGGCCTTGTTTTAGCAAAAGATTTAATTTTATTTTCTACAAGATATGTTCCAAAATCAGACATAACATCAACAATTTTACCTTTTTTTATTGATGCATAAATCTTTATGGTTGGTGCAACCTTTTTTCTTATCAAACTTGATGTATTAATAAAAATGAAACCAGACATACTATTAGATACTTCTATTTCATAAAGATCATTATATCCATCAACTTTTAATTCATTAAATCTATAATCAAATTTGCAATTTTGAACTATTCTCATAATAATTAATATAGAATCTCTAGCTTTTTTATTATCCAACAAAAAATTTATAGTAGAATCTAAATGCATTATTTCTTCATCCGTGAATTTAGACTCAGCTAACAAATCACCAGCTTTAATTTTTTGTTTAAGTCCTTTTAAATAACTTAATAAACATTCATCAGACTCACAAGCTTTTAAAAAGTCTTCATTTCTTTGAAAATATTCGTGATATATTTTTTTTGCATACATTTTTGCTGTAACATTTGAAACTACATAGTCAAAAGGATTCTCTTCCTTCTTATAAAAAGACATTTTTAAACTAGTATTATAGCAATCATAACTTCCTATTTGTTTTGGAGTTAATTCATCATATATATTGCTATCTTTTTCTACTTCTTCTTTATCAGTATTATAAAAAGTTAAACTATCATATAATTCTTCTTCACTACTTATTTTTCTATCTTTTATTTCTTTTAAAAAAACATTTATTTCTTCAACATTTCTTCCCATCACAAAATCCCCCTCAAATTTAAATGCCCATATATTAACATAATAATTAAATTTTGTCAACAAGCAATTAAGGCTAATAAAAAATAGCTAATGCATAGCATTAACTATTTACAATTAAACTTATTATCTTTTTGTAATTGGAATACCAAGAGGAAAAGATGGATTATCATAATCAGTAGGTCCTTCATTGTATATTGTATTAGAAGAAACTGATACTGAGGTTATGTTTTCACATCCTTTAAAAGCAATATCTCCCACCTCTAATACACTATCAGGTATAAATAATTCTCCCTTAAAACCGGTATATGAAAAGGCGCCTTCTTTAATATTTTTTAAATTATTAGAAAAAGTAAGATTCCCATTAAAACCAGACACAGCAAAAGAATATCTTCCTATTGAAATTAAGGAATCCGGGAAATTTAAGTCTCCTATAAATTTGTTATTACCAAAAGCATAAGCTCCAACATCTAACAAACTATTTCCTAAACTTAAATTTCCATTAAATGTATTACTCATAAAAGCAGCATATTCAATTTTTTCTACTTTATCAGGAATAACCAGGTCACCAACAAACTGGTTACCACCAAAACTTTGATTTGAAATAACTTTCAAATTATTAGATAATTTTAAATTTCCGTTAAAGGAATTTGCTGCAAATGCCATATAATCAACCATTTCGACACTATTAGGTATAGTTAAATCGCCAGTTAAATTTATAGCTGCAAAGGCTGCTTTTCCTATTTTTTTTACAGAATTAGGTATCGTTACTGTTGCATCTTTAAACCTATTATTTGTTTTATTATATTCTTGAATAGGACTCATCTTGTTTGATTCTTCTTGAACCAAGCTTTCTTCCTCCTCGCTACAAGCATTTTCGCTATTATAACATTTTTCTGTGAGTATATATATTAATTCATAGTCTGGAATTTCTCCTTCATATCCATAAGGAATCAAAAATGCACCATCTGCTATTTCAGTTGTTCCTTCTGGTATTATTAATTCTTTGTTTGTTTTAAAATACTCTTCTCCTTCAGCCGATAATCCCATTAACTTTGTTCCTTCGTATATAAACCTACTATCTGTTATTGTCTGAGCTGAAGTTGTTGTTACACTACCACTTGCTACTTGTTCATATA
>CASDZZ010000007.1 GCA_949285875.1 uncultured bacterium
TTATTAATTTCAATTCTTTAATTATTTCTTTCATATTTACCTCCATTTAATTTTATTATAAATTTAAATAAATATGAAAAAAGCAAGAATTAATCTTGCTTTTTCTTAGAGTGCATTTTTCTTATAAAAATACACATTTTGGTTCGTAATACACTTAATTGTGTACTTTATATTTTATTTAACGTTTAAGTTGTAATTGGGATGTCTCCACGATTAATTGTTCTTATTTTATAATTATTGGTTGAAAAAATATCACACAAATATTTTACCACATTCTCAATATTAATATTTGTATCACATAAGAATATATCGATAGCTGCATATTGATATTCTGGCCATGTATGAATTGTAAAATGAGATTCTTTTAATACTAATACACCACTAACACCATATGGTTTAAATTGATGAAAACAACTTTTTACAACATTAAAATTTCCAATTTTCCCAGCTTCTATCATCACTTCTTTTATTTTAGAAACTGATACTAAGTAGTCATTATTACATTCATAAAAGTCTAATAAATAATGTATTCCTAAAATATCATTCATTATTATTTTTCTCCATAATCATTTGAAAATAATCTACTGAATAATTCCTAAAAAATTTTTTAGGATCTTCTATCCAATTATTTACTTCTTTCCACAATATATCTATTCCTTTATCTCCATAACATTTTATAAAACTATCATAATTAATAAATGCTCCATTAATATCTTTATAGGCATCATTTTTTAAATATAAACTTTTAGAGAACTTAGCACCAGACCAATCTAAAATAACTGGTGCGAAAAATCTTATTGGAAATTCATTAAAACCTAATCTAACAAGCCCTTCAGTATGCATTCGCTGAGCCCAAATGCCAGACCAATCTCCACCATCTAACATAACTGTTAAAGTGTTGTTTTTCTTATCTTCCTCTAGCATTGCTACCCCTTTAGTTAAATCTCTAAATTGAGTATTTATATCCACATATTCTTCATTTTCTTCTGTAACTTTTATCTCATATAAACCATGGATTGGACAATATCCTTTCAAAATTAACTCATTCTTATTATGTTTTTCTTCTAATCTTTTTATAGTTTTTTTACCAAGACCACACGTTGGACATATTGTCCTAATATGTAAATCTGATGCTGACAGAAATAAAAGTTCTTTAAAATATTCTTTGTCATTTACAATATTAATAAGTGATTTTCTTATATATCTATTTTTTTGAAATTCATTATAACTTCTTACAGAATAAGGAATATTAGCCAAAACTGATAATTTTTCTAAAATCTCATTAAATCTTTTCATATTAATCTGTTCTTTAGATTCTTGTTGATAAAAACTATGTCGTTGATCTTTATAATAAATTTCTTCATTATATTCTATTGTTTCTGCTGGACTATTTTCCAATTCATCAAATTGAACTTCCGTTTCTACTTTCAAATCATCTCTAATTTTACTCGCTAATGCAAAAGCTGTCATAAGTGTTGTTATCGTTCCTAGATGCGGACTACTATTAGGTTGTGCCGATGTGTTTATTATTATCTTTTTTTGATTTTTGTACTTATACAAAATTAAATCACTAAGTTTATTAGTTACATGCGCAATTCCGATTGGTGGATAAAATACTTCTCTTTTCATTATTTACCTCCTCGATATACTGTTACTATTTCTCTCTGAAATAGTTCTTTTCCAATTTTAACAAACTTTTTTTCTAATCTGTTTTTTTCTCCTTTTGTAAGAGGGGAAATTTCGTTTATTTCAAAAATTATCTTATTTCCTTTCAAACTATAGTGCCATGTTCCTTTCAATCCTTTAGAAAACAATATCACGCCTTCGATTTGCCCTGCTGCTTTCCAAATTAGAGTTTTATTTTTTCCGTTTAGTATCCATTCCTTATCAGAATAACTTATTAATAGTGGATCAAACTTACCAAGAATAATTGGATAACTTATTTTAACTTCTTTACTATCTGGTAATGATTCATAATAATATTTTTTTTTGTCAATAGATAGATATTTTGCTTTTTTGATATACTTATCTAAATCTTCTTTAATTTCCTTATATTTTAATCCTGACCAATGTAAGAAATCCTGTCTTGTTGCCGGTCCATAATATTTAAAATATCTATAAATTAAATCAGAATTTATTTTCTTGCTATCAACAATATCATTTTGTTTGTATAATTTTTTATCTTCTTCATTAAGAATTCCATATAGCACTTTATGATAAGTAGCTAAAATTAGTAAACCACTCCATGCCATTATCTCTTTTGATTTGTATTTTGGTATAATATTTTGAATCTCTGATTTTTCTATTGTTTTTTTATTATTTTCATAAAAAAAATCAGTAATTGAATTTAAGTATTTACTATAATCTATTTTTAAATGTTTAGCATATTTATACACCCAATTATCACTTTGACAATACAAATCTGAAATTAAATTGTAATCATTTTTATGATATATATGTAATGTTGTTCTTTGCCCCCAACTTTTAATTAAATTGTTATTACTAAAAATATTACATTTATAATTGGTTCTATTATATATAGATATTAATGCGTAGTTTTGATATTGGCATTGTATTCCAATTAATGATTCAACACACATATCAGCACTTTCAAACTTATCTATTAATCCATTGTTATATAACCTTAATTTTTGCAAATCTAAATTCGAATAGTTACTCATGCTTTATTGCATATATAAGCACAGAATCATAATTTGGGTCATTTGCGATTGGAACCTTTTTCACAACTAAGATTTTACAATTTTGTTTTTTACTGAAATCTTGTATCATTTTTTCTGATAGATAATTATTATTAAAGCCCATCATTTTACTATATGATTCAGAAAAGCACCAATTAGCTCCTAATAATGTTCCATCTTTCTCTAATAAATTATAAAGTTTTTTTAAATTACTTATATATTCCTTTTCACTTCTACATAATCCTAACAATCCAAATTGCGATACATTGTTATATTTAATGGTATTATTAATAGATGAATGCAAAACATCACAAATTAAATAATCTACACGAATTTTAAGAGTGTCATCAAAATTTTTATCATATTTTTTTATTGCATATTCACAACTATTAGGATATAACTCTTTCTTCCTAATTTGTTCATTAAGAAAAAACGCCTCTTTAGAAATATCTACACAAAGTACTTTTTCAATATTTTTAAACGCAAGTAACCAAAAATAAATATTACTACCACTACCAAAATCAATTAGTGTACCATTACATGCGTATTTATTTATTAATTCTAAAATTTCTTCTGTTCCTTGACCTTCTCTAAACGGAGAACCATAGTAATCATTAAAATATTTTAACTGTTTTTTGTATTCTTCTTTGTCTATCTTATCAAAATTCATATTCACATAATTAATCTCATAGTTCTATTAAACTATTTTGATATATTCCTTTCTATTTTTTATTAGAAATTCGTTTTAAAACAATAATATAAGTACCATTTTCATCTTCTATTTTTTCTTGTATTACAAACTTATTACTTTTGTCTACAATTTTTTTAATCATATTATATTCGTAATTATATAATTTAAAATTTGTTTCAAAAACCAAATTATCTTTATTAAAATATTGATACCAAAACTCAATATGAGTCTTATGATGTATATGCTTATTATATCTTTTAATATTTAAGTCATTAAATGTAAACTGTTTAGAAAAATAAAATTTATTATCTTCAACTTTTGAATCATAATATGTTAATGTTTTTCCCAAATTAAAGTCAAATAGTTCTAAAACAATATATTTTGTTACTGAATAACTATTTTCTAAAAATTTTTTAAAATTAGAATAATTTAAGTATTGTATTCCTTGATCTAAAGCAAAAATACAATCACATTCGATTTTTAATTCATTTATATTTTTCATATCACAGATATATGTTTTAACATTTTTTATACTTTGTTGTTCTTTTTGATTATTAATAATATTTATCATTGTTTTTTCAATATCTATAAAATATGATTCTTTAAAAATTTCTGAACATTCTCTTAAATATACTCCGCTTGCACAAGGGCATAGAGCCATAGAAGTAATATCATATTTGTCTTTGATTGCCTTTAATAGTTTAATTTTCTTATAATCTTTTTTTACTTCTTGTATATAAAATGTTGCTCTTTCTTTATATGTTATTTTTTTCATAATAATCCCAATGCTCTTTTATTACTTCATGGCTAATCTTTCCTTTATCAAATATTTTTCCTCTTACAACTTCAGAATTTTCTTTTCCTTGTAATTCATTATCTAATATCTTTATTATCCATTCTTTTGCATTTGATGAATATGCTTCTGTAGTAGATTTAGGATATGCAGATGGTAAATTATCAATTTTACAACATACAACTCCGTTATCCGATACATATATTGGATCATTTAAAGTAGTATATTTATCAATACTTGGAATATATCCACTACCATATCCGCAAGTTACATCAATTACTACTGTGCCAGCTTTTAAGGAATTAAATATTTCTTTTGTTATAATAGGTTCAGTGTCATATGTTGAAATAAGAATAGCACCTATAATAGCGTCCATTTCTGGCAAAATTTTCTTTAAATTTTCTTCAGTTGATTCTAAACAATGAATATTCTCATCCATATAAACGCTCATTTTCTTTAATTTATTAATATTACTACCAAAGACATAAACTTCATTACCTAATTCTGAAGCAAGTTTTATTGCCGCACCGCCAACATTTCCATAACCAATTACTGCAATTTTTGACTTAGATGCTCCACGAATTTGAAACAACGCTTTACCTGTGCCACCGTATTGTTTTTGTTGATAAAAATTAGCATACATTATAGCCATTTTTCCAGCAATTTCCCCACCGGGATATGCCATAGGAAAATATCCATCGTCGGTTTCTATAAATTCATAAGTATATGCTGTTACTTTCTTTTTTTGTAATTCTTTTAATAGTTCATAATTCCCTTCGGCATGAAATATTGCAGACATTTTCGTATTTTCGTTTAAATATTTATATTCTTCTTGTGTTGGTCCTTTATATTTTATAATAAAATCACTATTAGTCCAACAATATTCTTTATCCTTTATTATTGCTCCGTGTTTTTTATATTCATTATCTGAAAAACCAAGAGCTTCTCCTGCACCTTTTTCTACATACACTTCATATTTTTTTGCTAAATCTTCAATATCTTTTGGCAATAAAATAACTCTATTTTCACCATTAATTGTCTCTTTTAACACTGCTACTTTTTTCATATTTTCACCCCTACTATACAAATATATTTACCACGATTACATAAATCTTCATTTTGTATATATTGCATTTCGATATTAAATATATAATCGTAATTATCTACTAAAATCTTACTTATTGTATTTTTATTTGGAGTTAATGCTTCCTCAACTCCAATTAATGAAACAACAGGATAACCACATTTAAAAATCGGCATAATATCATGATTTTTATGAATTTTTTCTAATTCATCTATTTTATTAAAATGCACTTGGGGAACATATTGAGATAATGTACCTATTTCTTTTTCTACTACATTTTTTACTTCACTAGTATTTCCTTTCAATATATTTAAAGCCAGTCCATTATAAAAATTTTCACCAACAGAAATAGATATTCCTTTACTTTTCAAATGTGAAGATACAATTTGAATCAATTTATCAGCACTATCAAAAAAAGGTAATACATATATATTTAAAATAATATCAAACTGTTCATCAAGCTTTAAATTTTTAATATCAGAGTTAATAATTTTGACACGATCTTTAAATTTTTCTAATTTTAATTCAGCTTGAGATAACATATTATCAGAAAAATCCACTAATACGCATCTCGTATTATCAAACTCTTTCAAAATTTTATAAGCCCATTCACCTGTACCAGCACCCAATTCTAAAAATGTAATTGATTTATTTCTAGGAATATATTTTTTTATAATCTCCCACAATAAGTCGTCAGCCAATTTCCAATATAATTTTTTATTATTTTCATCATATTTTGTTGATATATCATTAAAATGTTTTAATATTATCTCTTTCTCACGCATGATTTAGCTCTTTCTCTTGAATCCAAAAAAGATAACAACTCTGGTTTTTTATCTAAAAGATAGTAAGATTGTGGAACTACAAAATTTGGAAATTGTTGTTGTAATTCGCTTAATGAAACTTCTTCTATAGGAATGATTTCTTCTACTGGGATTGCATAACCAATATTGTTATATAAATATTCCATCATACCATTATAACTTCCTGGTTCTTCTTGTTCAGCAATCAAGGCAATAGTATTTGCATCAGCAATTATTGGTTCTCCAAACTTGATTTTAGCAACTATGCTTTTTTTTGTTTTTGAAATATAAATATATGCTTCACTTTCTTCTTTTAAATATCTTGTTCTATACTCGTAATGTTTTCTCCCCTCTAACATTGCATCATAATATTCCTCTCTCAAACTCATCAAAACACGCTTTTGTTCTTCTTCAATAAATGATAATTGTCCTCTCATTTTCCTACTTCCTTTCTTTTATCAACTTTTTTTGTTTATTTAGATCTATGTTCTTTATTACAATATCTGCTATTTCTTCTGGAGATAAATGTTCAGTATCAATTACTATATAATTAAAACCACTATTTTGTAAAAATTGTTCCATCTTATCATAACCATCATCATACATTGCACAATTAGATAAATCTTTATCTTGACAATTACGATTATGAATTCTACTCATTCTTGTAGATACACTTGCTTTTAATAGAACTGTTAAATCCGGTTCCCCACACAACTTTATTAATTCTTGATGAAGTGGCATCGTTTCCGCATTACCATGCCAATAATAATTTGATACAAAATGTCTATCATAAATGATATTTTGATTTGAATCACATCTTGTTCCATATAATAATCCCAAACCATAGAATAGTGTTAAAAGTGCTTCATCTTCAGTTTCATAAAGTTTCCATTCTAAATCTTTAAGTTGTGACTCATTTATATTTAAAGTCTCAAATAAAAACTTAAACGGCTTATCAACATATTCATATCCTAATCTATCGGCTAATATTTTTGAAAGTGTTGTTTTTCCACTACCATCCATTCCTTCAACTGCAATTCTCATGAGTTTTTTTCTCCTCCCTAATTGTTTTTTAGTATAATTTTAAATCCCATCTTAATTTTTCATCTTGATTTTCATTTTCTTCATATACCATTTCGTTAATTTCTTCATTTTTAAAAACTTCTAATAATTTATCGAAATCATCTGCAAGTTTTGTATTTTTTAATTCATCTTCGTCTATCCAATATATTTTACCCTCCGATGTTTCAGAAATAATATCACCACTATAATCATCTGATGTAAATAAAATAATTAATTGTCTTTCTTTTTCTTTTTTATCATACCAATCTTTGACTCCACATATTCTAACAGAATTCAATTTTAATCCTGTTTCTTCATATACTTCTCTTTTAACTGAAGGGACAATACTTTCTCCTAGTTCTATTTTTCCTCCTGGAAAAGCAACTCCTTTCCAGCTTTTTATTCTTTCTTGTACTAATACTTTTTTTGTAGTTGGATCAACAATTTTGCACATATTCATTAATTTCACATTTTCCATTTTTTTCTCCTTCTCTGTTTTAATATTAAAAAAGGAGATTCTAAAAAAGAACCTCCTCCTCCAAATTAAATTCAAACTACATAATACAATAAATTTTTGTTTATTTTAACATTCTTAATCAATAATGTCAATGTACATTATATTATAAAAAAAGAATTATACTATCAATTCTAATTAACTCAATAAATAAATCTCCAAACCTATAATTCTAATAATGTTGGTATTATGTGCTTTATAGTAAAATCTAAAAAAAATTAATAAAAAAAGAAAGCATTTAGCTTTCCAATAAATATAGTTTATTTAAATCATGTTTAACATCGATTGCAACACACTTACTAAGATTGTAACTTTTTTTAATATAAGGAATAATCGTTTCTACATCATTTTCATCCGATATTTTAAATGTCATACATAAAGGTTCTACCCCAGTTCGATAAGTATAATCTAATATATTTTGATTATCTTCTACTTTTAACAATCTAACATATAATCCATATTTTCTTTTAGATATAGAAATAAAATTCCTTTTCGATTTAAATCTATAATCTCTATATAATTTGTTACAAATAATATTATTTCCTAATTCCATAATTCTATTAGAGATATTTTTAAACAATAATTCACAAATAGGTTCTTGTGGTTTTTTTAGATAATAATATAATTTTTTGGCTAGTTCAAGTACATATTCCAAATTATTTATATCTTCTACTATTAAATAATAGCTTAAAGATGTATTTTCATAACCTTTTCTAATTTTTAATTTGTTTTAACATATATATAAATTATTTTGATTAATTCGAACTTCTATAAATCTTTTTTTTAATTTATATACAACTGTTTTTAATAAATAATTTCTTATAACATCTTTTCTTATAGAAATAATATACTCATCAAATTTATCAAATAATTTAATAGTCTCAACTTTCTTATTGTAAGTTATATCTTTGTAATTACTAGTATCATTATTATAAATCAAATTTTTAATGTCACCTTCTTCATTTTTAAGCTTACAATTTTCCACTTTAACTTTCCTTTCTAATTTTGGATAGTCCTCATTTTTTGAATAAATAACATTGTTATAGATCAAATTAAATGTAGAGTAGACTTCTATATTGGAATGACTTTTCTTATTTATATAAGCATCTTCGAACTCAAAAATGTTCCTGTGTAACCACCAAGATTGCAAGAATTTTCAACAACTTGCAAAAAAGTTTGAGCTCCATGTCCACCATGCTTCCAACATTTTATTTTAGCATTAGCAACTTTTACACTTCCACCATCATAAAACGTATCTTTATCTAAATTCACCAAATTTTCATTTAAAGCTGCAGATAGTGTTATTATTTTAAAAGTTGATCCAGGTTCATAAGTTGCCCAAATCGGAAGATTTCTATTTAGTGTTTCAGTATCATAATTTTTATAATTTGTCGGGTTAAAATTAGGCCTTGAAGATATAGCAAGTATTTCACCACTATTAGGATCCATCGCTATGGCAAGAGCTGTTTCCGGATTATATTTAGTCATTACGTTATCAAGCTCTCTTTCCATGCTAGCTTGCACCTCATGGTTAATAGTAAGGGTAACATTGACCCCATTTTGAGGCGATTCATAAACTTGACTTAGGCTTAGTTTATTTCCTTTTGCGTCAGAAAAATACTTAATAGCTCCATACTCACCAGTTAAATAATCATCATACTGAAGTTCTATACCAGCAAGCCCTTGATTATCTATCCCAACAAACCCTAAAGTATGAGCTAATTCGGAGCCATATGGATAACTTCTTTTAGATTCTCTTACTAAATAAACTCCTTCTAATTTCAACTTTTCAATTTTTTCAGCAACCTCATAACTAAGTCTTCTTCCAAAAGGATGAACTCTTTCGATACTAGTTTTTTTATACACATGACTTTTCATTTCGTCGTATGATACGTTAAGTATCACAGCTAATTTTTTGGTTACAAGCTCTTTGTCTTTTATCTGATTAGGTATTAAAACTAATGACGTTGTTGTTATATTATCAGCCAAAACAACACCATTCCTATCATAAATTTTACCTCTATCAGCTTCTATAGGAAGATTACGACTCCATAAATCACTAGCTAAATCATTTAATTTATTATAATCAAAAACTTGAATATAAAATACTTTAAGAATTACTATTATAAAAACAATAAATACCCCTATTATAAATAGCTTCATTTTCTGATTTACTTGCTTTTCGTTTAACATATAATCACCTATATAAATCTATGATTAATAATTACAAAAAAAGAACATATCCATAAGATACATTCTATTTTTTATTAATTTTAGTCTTTAGTTCATCTAACTCATTAATATAATTATTAAATTCTTTAAAGGTAATTTGCGGTTTTACTTCAAAAAATTCTGTTACTGGTCTTGCTACCTTCCCGCTTAAATTAACATAATAATCATTTATCTGTTTTATAGCTTCATCTTCTGTTTGAAATTCATATATTCCCTTTCTTTCAAAATTAGGATGTTCTATATGGTATACTTTATCGTTAATATAACACAATATAAAACAATGCATATGTTCGTCAGCATCCATGTTTTCATAATCATTAGGTTCGTATATTCTTGTACAAAACATCTTAGACTTTACGTTTATTTTATCTAAAAGATATTTCATAAGATAAACTTGTTCAATACATGTTCCAAGACCATTTTTAATAGTTTCTTCTAAACTAGACGTTCTATATATTCTTCTAAAATTTTTCATTTCATTTACATGTTTTTCACCATTTATATCTACCCAACCATACGTTATATTTTCATCCATAATGGTTAAGATATCATTTATTTTTTTAATGTTTTCTATCGTCAATTAATTTCTTCCTCCTACCTTATAATAAAATTATTCTCAAGCACTTTTAATAATGTTTCATCTAAAGTCAAATTACTAGTATCTAAAACATAGTTTTTAAAAGACTTTATTTTTTTAAACTGATTAAGCAGAACCAAACAACGCTCATTCATTCTGCAATCTATCGGTCTTGTTTTATCTCTTCTTAATAATTCTGTTTCACTAGTCATCAATAATATAAAATGAATTTCATAACTTTCAAATTGACTTTTTAAGAAATCTAAATCAGTTTCATTTATTATGTAATTAAATACAACATCATATCCAGAATTTAAAGAATTAGAAATTAAAGAAACTATATTTTTCCAAAATACTTCCAAATGGTTACCTTCTAACCAAGGGCTAACATACCCGCCTTTAACCATATGATATATTTCATCACCTTCTATTAATACTGACTTATTTAAACTATTTGCTAATTTATTTGATATTGTACTTTTTCCAACTCCCGCTGGACCTGTTATTAAATATAATTTATTCATATTATCATCTCCTTTTTTATTGCAAGAAAAAATCTTGCATAAAAGCAAGATTAAACATTTTAATATATATTAACTTCAGTGTGATTAATCTTACTTTTATACCATTTAATGCTTTTCATCCTAATCACACTCCTTTCATAACATTACATTCAAATAATACATAAAAATTTAAATAAAGTCAATAAAAAAACATATCCATTTTGGATATGTTATATTCTTTCTATTCTCATAAAGTTAGTTTTACTATTTCTAGGGAAACCACCAGTTATAATAATAGCATCGCCTTTATTTAAATCAGCAAATTTCTTAGCACAATTAATAGCTTCTTCTACGATTTCTTCAGTAGTATCAAATAAACGAGTTACAACTGGGTATACACCATAATTTAAAGCTAAGCTTCTTGCTGTTTCTTCTGACGTACAAACAGCTAAAACTGGGCTTTCACTTCTTAAATTACTAATTACTTTTGCAGTAGTTCCAGAAATAGTTGATGCAACAATAACTTTTGCCCCAATAGTTTTGCAAGCTTCAGTAACACTAGTTGCAACAGCTCCTATTTGATCGTTACTAACATTTTCATAATTTAATTTGTAACTTAAATGTTCTTCTGTTTTTTCACAAATTTTACCCATAAACGTTACTGTTTCTACAGGATACTTACCGGTTGTAGTTTCACCACTTAACATAACAGCATCAGCACCATTCATAACAGCATTAGCTATATCTGAAACTTCAGCACGAGTTGGTCTTGGATTTTTCTTCATTGATTCAAGCATCTCAGTTGCAACTATTGCAATCTTACCTCTTCTTCTGCATTCATCAATAATCATTCTTTGATAATAAGGTAAATCTTCCATAGGAACTTCAACACCCAAGTCTCCTCTGGCCACCATAATTCCATCACTTACTTCGGCAATTTCTTTTAGATTTTCTATACCAGTAGTACTTTCTATTTTAGCTATAAGAAGAGTTTTGCTATTATATTCTTCTAAAATTTTTCTAACCTGTAAAACATCTTCCTTACAAGAAACAAACGATAATGCAATATAATCAGCTTCATGAGTAATAGCATATATTATATCTTCTCTATCTTGCTCACTAATAAATGGAATATCTAAAGCAACACCAGGAGCACTTAAACTCTTCTTGTTACCTAAAATACCACCATTTATTATTTTACAAGTTACGCCATCTTCTTCTTTAGAAATAACTTCTATTTTCATTAAACCATTTTCTAGCAAAACTACGTTTCCAACATTTAAAGAGTCAACAGCAGCTGGATGGTTTACACTAAACCTTTCTTCGTTACCTAAAACTTCTTCTTTAACGATTCTTATAGTTTTTCCTTCTTCTAATTTAATTTCTCCATTTTCAAGCATCCCATTTCTAAATTCTGGCCCTTTAGTATCATATAATATAGCCACGTTCTTACCAGTTGTTTTTCTAACTTCTTTAACAGCAGCTACAACTCCTATTTTTTCTTCATCAGTTGCATGAGAAAAATTTATTCTGGCAACATTCATACCATTTAAAACCATTTTACTCATAACTTCAGGACTACAACTACTAGGTCCTATACTACATATAATTTTTGTTTTTTTCATAAATTACTCCTCCTCAAATTCCATAACTAAAGGTATAACCTGTTTCTTTCTAGAAACACAATCTTCTATATACATACCTTGTTTAATTTCTTTTTCATACATTTTTTCAAGCATTGATTCACACCCTTTTGTATAGAAAAGGTAAGAACCATTACTTAATATATCTGTTACATAAAATAAGATAAAATCTACTTTAGCTTCTTCTTTCATTTTAACCAAAGTTTCTATTATTTTTTCTTTTCTTTCTATTATATCTTGAACATTAGGTGTTACAATTTGTGATACTTTAAAACTTTTTTTACTTCCTTGATATAATTTAATATCTATATTAATTAAATCATCTTCTGTTTTATCTTTATAATCACTACCTGCAGCAAACATCTCTTTTGCAAATTCCTTATAATTTTCCCCACTAATTTCTTCAAGTTTTTTTACAACTTTTCTATCTATATCAGTAGTAGTAGGACTAGTTAAAGCAAGAGTATCAGACAAAATACCACCTAACATAATACCTGCTATATGCTTAGGAATTAAAATACCATTTTCATTAAATAAGTAAAACATAATAGTATTTGTACTACCAACAGCCATTCCTCTAAAATTTAATGGTGATGATGTAGTTATATTACCTAAATTATGATGATCAACTATCTCGGTTATTTCAGCTTCTTCGATTCCTTCAGCTGATTGACCTTTTTCACTATGATCAACTAAAATTACTTTTTTTAAGTTTGCTTTATTATTAGCAGATAATCTAATCATACCCTTACAAATTCTGTTCTTATCTAGTACCGGATAATTATTAAATCCTAATTTTTTAGCTTTTTCTAAAAACTCATCAAAATATTCATTTTCAAATACTGTTACAGGATTTTCTGTACAAAGTAATGTTTCAACTGAATTACTAAGTAATATTTTCTTTACTGCTTTAAAAGTATCATAAGGTGTTCTAATAATATTTACATTATTCTTTTTTGCTATATTTATATGTTCTTCTTTTATAAACTGATTACCAGATATAACAATTAATCTAACACCACTATTAACAGCTGATTCTATAATACTATGTCTATCTCCTACAACTAAAATATCTTCTTTTGTTAATTTTACAGTTTCTAAAAAAGTTGTACTTTTATAAGAAACAGCTGATACTAATCCATTTATAGCATCGTCAGCTCTTACTATTTCTTCACCATTTAAGATTTTAAGAATATTATCATAAGTAGCTACTAATTTATTACTTTCATCATTAAATAAATTTTTTAAGATTGTTTTAGCAGTAACTAAGCCCATAAAACTATTATCATCATCAACAATAGGTACTCCAGTTACGTTATTTTTTACAATAAAATCATACGTATCTAAAATAGAACACAACTTATTTAAGAAGAAATCTTTATAATATTTTATGTCTTTAATTTTTATTCTTACATCATTTAAATACCTAGGTTCTTTTACATTAAAATGATTAAGAACAAACTTTGTTTCATCATTTAATTCACCTAGAGCTCTAGCTTCAGCATTAAAACCTTGAACTTTCTTAATATATTCTAAAGCTATAGCACTTGTTATTGAATCTGTATCTGGGTTACGATGCCCAAAAATATATATTTTTTCCAACAATACCTCACCTCTTTTAAAACTTTATCATTTTACACTTTTTTTCAAAAAAAATCAAGAAATTATAAATAATTTAAAAATATTATCGGTTAAAAATTTGTTATTCGGTCCTTAGCGCATCTACAGGATCTTTTTTACTAGCTATTTTAGCAGGAATAAACCCTCCAATCAAAGTTAAAAATATACTTACAGAAATCAAGATTAGCGCATGAACCGGATTTAATATACCCACTTCTTTTAAATCAGTAAGTTTATATAATACTGAGTTTACAGGAAATAATAGTAATCTTGCAATCAAAATTCCTAAGGCACCTGAAATAAAACCAATTATCAAAGTTTCAGCATTAAATACCCTGGTAATATCTTTTTTTCTAGCTCCTAAACTTCTTAAAATACCAATTTCTTTTGTTCTTTCAAGAACTGAAATATAAGTAATTATTCCTATCATAATCGAAGATACCACCAAAGAAATACTACTAAACGCAACCAAAACTATAGTTATTCCATCCATTATACTGCTAGAAAGAGAAGAAATTTCTTTTGCATAATCAGTATACATTATTTTATCTTCAGATTTTTTATCCTTATTATAATTATCAAGATACTTAATTATGTCCTCTTTATCATCAAAATTATTAGGATATATATTGATTGCAGATGGTAAATCATTTGCTCCTAACATTGAAAGAGCTTGTTCTTTCGTTATTCCAGTTTGCTCAAAACTAATATTTCCCATCCAAACAATACCCTCAGCATTTTTTTGAGCTTCAACAATTTGACTATTTTGATTAGCAGCAATCATTTCTTTTATTAACTCATAAGAATAACCAATTTTAGATACCGTCGCACTTCCCATAGATTCCGACATCGTATCCATAATTACAGCTAGCTTATTATCTTTTTTTCCTCTTACAATTCCAACTATTTTTATACTTTTGTTATTAGAATTATTATATAAATTTGCATCGATATTATTTTTTACAAACATAGTATCTGTAATCTTTTTATAATAATCATCATTATTTATTAATTTAAATTCTTTTCCAACAACTTCTTCATAACTAATTTCTTCTTTTTCAGGGTCAATAAACAAAACTTCTAAAAGAGTTTTATCTATTCTATTTTTTTTATCTACAATAAGAACAACCTCATTATATTTACTAGGAAAACTTCCCGATAATAAATCATAATTATCTTTTAAATAATCTTTATTATTAAATTCTTCTGGTAACCCTACTAAATTAATCACACCATTACTAGCATCTTTAAAAGTAGTACCATTTGTACTTAATAAATTAAAATTTGTAATATTAAAGTAAGAAATTGCATTAATCTTTTCTTTGTCTATATTTTTTATGTAATCCATGTACTCTTTATTTATATTATTTACATGAACTTTACTATTTTCTTTTGCAGAATAAGGAAATAATACTTGTTCACTAGGATATTCATAATTACCAGTAAAAGAATTTTTATTGTCTTCTAATTGTTCTTTATTCATCGTAGAAACCATGGAGTTAATACTTACAGGAAAACTAGAAAGAGTTGATAACTCATAATTTTCTATTTGCTTATTAAAACCATTTGAAATAGATAAAATAAGTGCTATTCCAATTACACCAATACTTGAAGCAAAAGCTGTTAAAAAAGTTCTACCTTTTTTTGTTTTGATATTGTTTAAACTAAGTTTAATTGCTGCAAAAAAATTCATTGAGGTCTTTTTTATGTTTAACTTGTCATTTTCTTCATTGCTATCAATAGGATTTGAATCACTTATCAAATTACCATCTTTCATTTCAATAATCCTGCTAGAATATTCTTCAGCTAATTCTTTATTATGAGTAACCATAATAACTAATTTATCTTTTGAAATTTTTTTTATCAAATTCATTATTTGAACACTAGTTTTTGAATCAAGAGCTCCAGTTGGTTCATCGGCTAATATTATTTGTGGGTCATTTACTAAAGCTCTTGCTATTGCAACACGCTGCATTTGACCGCCTGATAATTGATTAGGCTTCTTATGAATATGTTTTTCCAAACCAACTTTCTTTAAAGCTAAAATTGACTTTTCTCTTCTTTCTTTGGCAGAAGTTCCGTTAAGCACAAGAGCCATTTCTACATTATTTAAAATTGATATATGGCTAATTAAATTATAATTTTGAAATATAAAACCAATACAATTATTTCTGTAATAATCCCAGTTACTGTCTTTAAATTCCTTGGTAGATTTTCCATCTATAATTAAATCACCAAAATCGTAATTATCTAACCCACCAATAACATTTAACAAAGTGGTTTTACCAGAACCGGAAGGACCTAAGATTGAAACAAATTCACTTTTTCTAAACTCTATATTAATATTATTCAAAGCTTTTTGAACAAAACCACCAGTTTTATAACTTTTATTTATATCTATAAGTTTTAACATATTTCCTCCTACTATTATTTTACTCCTATTTCTAGAAAAACACTCTAAAAAAAGCTATAAGTTTAATTACTATATAATTTTTAAAATGTGTACTTTTTTTACAATATAAATGTCACATATGACTAACCTTTGTACAACGTAAAAAAGCCCCCACATTATCTAATACAAATTATATTACAGAAATGCTTGAATTAAAAGATAATAACAGTAAGTTTTACGCAAATCATTATCATAAATTTTTTAAAAAAGTTTTATATTATAAATTTGTTTGTCGCAATATATTATTTAGTTTAACTTATATCACGCATTCTTTAAACAAAATAGAGTTTTAATTTACAAAGATTTATTACATATAAAAAGGCTATTGTTTAATGCAACAGCCTCTACAATAATTATATAATCATATGCTATTTGTCAAATATCCAGTTTAATAACCTATTTCACTTATAGCTTTATTAAGTAAGTTTTTATATTCTGGATTAACTGAAGCATACAAAACGGTATTATCAACTAATTCTACGAAATTATAATTCAAATCAGTTTCTTGCGTATATCTTTTATAAGAATCAGAAGTTTTTTCTTTACCTTCATAATCTTTGTTTTCCATAAAGATTTTCTTATTATTTTCATAAGCCTTTTCCGCTAACTCTTTCGTTTTAAATGTATAAAATTCTAACTGAATTTTATTATTATTAGCAGTATAAACTGATTTTACATTATTATCTTCCATATATTCAGTTATATCATTAACAAAATAATCTAACTTAGCTAATTTGGAATTAAAGTCCTCTTCTGAAATAGCTTTCTTATCCGAACAACCAGTTAAAGATAGTAAAACAAATGCAACCAAAAAAACTTTAAGTACTCTTTTCATAACTTTCACCTCTATTATTAATTATAACATATATTAATCTTTCTTAAAATATTTATTAATAAGTTTATTAAGTTCAGAAACATCAATTGGTTTTGATAGATATTCATCAAAACCTTCTCTTAAATACATTTCTTTCATTCCTGTTATAGCATTTGCTGTTAAAGCTACAATAGGTGGTATAAAATAACCATCTAACTTCTTTATAATATGCATTGTTTCAATACCATCCATCTCCGGCATCATATGATCTAAGAAAATCATATCATAATGCTTTCCTTCTTTAAATTTATAAACACATTCCTTACCAGAAGTTACACTTTCAATATTAAATTTATAGGGCTGCAATAATCTTGTTGCAACTTTAATATTTAATTTATTATCATCCACTATTAAAACATTATAATTAGAACAATTGATATATTCAATTTGCTTTTCGGTTTTAATAGGTTCTGTAATAATTCCTATCTTTGAATCATCAATTATTTCTTGGGTTAAATCTACATAGAAATTAGTTCCAACATCATATTCACTATCAAACCAAATTCTGCCACCCATTAAATCTACATAATTTTTTGTTATAACAAGACCTAAACCTGTACCTTCAATCTCATTTGAAGTTGCACTATCAAGTCTACTAAACTTTTCAAACAACTTATCATAATCTTCTTTTTTTATTCCATATCCAGTATCAGAAACTTTAAAGTGTAAGAAAATCTTTTCACCACTTCTTTCTCCAGAAACACTAAATTTTATTTTACCAACGTCCGTATATTTTACAGCATTTGTTAATATATTAAGTAAAATTTGAAAAATTTTAGTAGAATCACCATAAAGTTTAGAAGGTAAACTTTCATCAACATCAACAATCAACTTAACAGGTTTATCACCTAACCTAGCTTCAATTATACTTGATAACTCCATCGCTATATTTGCAATAGAGTATTCTTTTTTCTCTAGCGTTTCTTTACCTGACTCTATTTTTGATATATCTAAGATATTATTAATAATATCTAGAAGGTTTCTTCCTGCTATTGAGATATGTTTTATATCTGTTTTTGCCCTTTTTTCATCAAACTCTTGCTCGTTTAATAAGGTTTCGCTAAAACCTACAATAGCATTCATAGGAGACCTTATTTCATGTGACATGTTCGATAAAAAATCAGACTTGGCCTTACTAGACCTTTCGATATCCTTTTTTAAACTTTCTAACTCTCTAATTACCTTAAGATCAGGATTTTCTATATTAAAGTATAATAAAAACATTTGAAGTGCAGCTCCAATTGCAGAAATAGCAACCGTTGGAAAAGCTATCTGGAGAGAAAAAACTACGATTAGTTCTACTAATAAAGACCATATTGAAATTTTCTTTCGCTTATCTAATTTATCCAAATTTTCAAACATAAGTTTAATAATTGATAAAACAACAAAAGTACAAAAAATTAAAATATAATAAGCAGCTGGACCTGGTATATAAGAAATTCTTAGCGGATCTAACCTTTCAAAAGGAATGAAAAAGTAAATTACAGATGACACTAAAAAAATCAATGTCATTTTTTTCATTCTACTATTTAAGTTTATTACTTCATTTAAGTTAGAAGCCTTTAAATTTGTAAACAAACAGTAAGAATAATAATATAGTAAGGAAAACCAAACAATTCCTGTGTACCAATGAAATCTATGTAAAATTAAATTTAAAACTTCATTGTTACAATAATACAAAAAGAAGGAAGCTACTATTTCAGAAACTATTAGTATAGCTTCCGTAACTAGCATATATCTATATAATTTATTTCTTATGGATAAAAAACGTTTTTTTGAAAAATAAACCATAAGAAGTAAAATAACAAAGAATAAACTTCCTATAGTAAATATTAAACCTTCAAGCATAGCTTACCTCCTTTTTAATTACTAAAATATTTATTTATTAATTTATTTAATTCTTTTATATTTATAGGTTTAGAAAGATACTCACTAAATCCTGCATTAGAATACATTTCATTTAAACCACTATAAGAATTTGCTGTTAAAGCAACAACAGGTGGAAGCTCATAACCTGCATTTTTTAAAACTTTTAAAGTTGCAATACCATCTAAATCTGGCATCATGTGATCCAAGAAAATCATGTCATATTTATTATCTTTTACAAGATTAATACATTCCTTGCCACTTGTTGTAGTAGAAATATCAAATTTATACTGTTCTAATAATCTTTTAGCTAACTTTATATTAACTAAATTATCATCAACTATTAAGATTTTCTTACCTGAACAATCTATTAATTTACTATTTTTATTATCATCTTTTTTTACTTCAAAAATATTACCAAGCTTTTTATCATCTATAATTTTTTGATCTATAGTTACAATATATTTTGTTCCATGCCCTTTTTCATTTTTAAAATCAATATTACCACCTAGCATATTAAGTAAACGCTTTGCAATAATAAGACCTAACGTAACGCTATCAATACTGTTTTTAGAACTATCCTCAAGTTTAATAAAATCATTAAAATTCTTTTCAAACTCTTCTTTGCTCATTTCATGTCCTGTATTAGAAATTATAAATTCTAATTTCAAAATATTCTCAGAAGAATTTCCCCTGATATCTAAATTAACTTCACCATAATTAGTATGATTAATAGCATTAATTAAAATACTATTTATGATTTTACATAATTTACTATAATCACCATATAAAACACTAGGTAAAGATTTATCAACCGTAATATTAAACTTAAGAACTTCTTTTTTTATTTTTGAGGAAACAATACTATTTATTTCAAAAATTAAATTTTGTAAATTATATTCCCTTTCTTCTTTAACTTCTTTACCAGACTCAATTCTTGAAATATCCAAAATATTATTAATTAAATCTAATAATCCTAAACCTGCATCATGAATACTTTCTACATCTCTTTTTACGATTTCTTTAGTAAGTTTATCTTCTTTTAAAAGCGAATCACTAAAACCTAAAATAGTGTTCATCGGAGTTCTTATCTCATGAGACATATTAGCTAAAAATTCAGTTTTAGCTTTATCTATCTTTTCGGCATTTTCTTTAGATTCTTCTAGTTCTTTAAGAAGTTTGCTATCTTGACTTTCTATTGTAAAATAAAGAGCCATAACTCCAAAAGCAAATATGTAAGTTAAATCATTAAAATCAAATACAAGAAACTGAAAGCCAGTAACTAAAATGAAAAAGATAAACACAAAATAAAGAGGAGCCCTTTGTTTAGCAGAAATATTAGTTTTATTAATTAATAATCCAAATAATATTACGATAATCATTACAAAAACAATCATATATAAAATATAAACCGCTGGTCCACCTATAACATATAACTCTCCAGAAATTCCGCCCTCATACGTAACTTCAAAAAAACAAGAAAAAATAAAACAAAATAAATCAATTAATCCAGCAATTACTAAATTTCTATGATATTTTCTTTTTTTATTTTTAACTCCTAGACTTAATATATATAAAATAAGAGAAGTTGCCCAAATTATAGTTCCCAAAATATAGCCCCTGCATAAGATTTCATTTAGTAAAGGAATATAACTTCTATAAGCCATTGAAAAAACACAAGCCAATTCTAACACAAGTAAAAAAATCGTTAGAATAAGCATAAATCTATAAATGTTATTTTCAATACTATCATATTTTTTCTTTGTAAAATACATAACTGCGATAAAGGAAAGAAAAACTAATGCACATACAGTAAAACCTAAACTAGGAAAAATACCACTCATGAATTACACTCTTTATATACTATTTTTAATCTCATCATAAACTTCTAAAAAGCTATCTACAATTTTAGGATTAAAATACGTACCTTTCTTTTTTATTATAAATTCTTTAGCATCAATATTTTCTTTTCTTATCAAATTATTATAAAAAATACATACTCCAGCTAATTGAGCTTCAACAGGTATTTTATCAGCTTTTAATCCGCAAGGATAACCACTACCATCATAGTTTTCATGATAATACTTAGCTATGTTTTTACTATATTCCTTAAAAGCGTTATCACCTGTTAGGCTTAAAATATAATCTACAACCTCTGCACTAAATAGTGGATATTTCTTTATTATAGAAAGTTCTTCTTCCGTAAGTCTTTCTTTTTTCATCAAAATAGATCTAGGAACTGAATAAAAACCAACGTCATAATATTTAGAAGCCTGAGCTATTTTGTCCATTTTTTCTTCATTTAATTTATATTCTGGGTTTTCTTTTGCAAAGTTTTTTCCCAAAATTTTGATAAACTGCTCGATATTTTTTATGTTTTTTTCATAATCTAAGTAATAAGTCTCTATAAATGGATTAATAATTGATTTAATGTTAGAATTTTGATCACTTATAAGGCTAGTAAGTGAATTACTTGATTTATAAAGGTTAATAAATTTACCTATCCTTCTTTTTACTACCTGAAAATCAAAAGGCTTTTCTAGCATATCAGCAATATTGTAATTATAAACCCTGTTTTTAGTTTCTTTTTCATAATCACCACTAATTATTATTACAGGTAATTTTGATAAGTAACCTTTGCTGCTTAAATAATCTAATACTGCAAACCCATCCATAACAGGCATGGTTAAATCAAGGAAAATACCCAAAATATTATCAATACTTTCAGAAACTTTTTTATTTGAATTAGCTTCTAAATAATCTATAGCTTCCTTACCATTATTAGCCATTACAACTTTATAATCATCAGCAAATACTTTCTTTATCATGTTTCTTGTTATTAGATCATCATCAACTATTAAAATAGTTTCATCAACCATTCCAGTTATATTTGTTGCGTTTTTGTCAAAAGATTTTTTTAGCTCCGGATACTCACTAGTAAGTTGAGATAAAATAGAATCAACATAATTTTCTACTTTTTTTATGTTATTTATGGCACTACTTCCAGCACTAAATACATTGTGTATTTTTAAAATAGAATCAGAAACACTTTCAACAAGACCCTTATCATTTTGTTTTTTTAAAAACTTATCTTGAGAAATCTTAAAAACTAACAAAACAACTAATTTTTTCCCATTTACTTCTTCTAAAATAGAAACACTTTTATACCATTTTCCATTCATAATTTGATATTCGAATTCTATTTTACCTTTTCCACTTTTTATAGCATCCTGAAGCTTAGGAATAGAAATAGCATTCATGTAATCAGATAAAAATTCTTCTCTTATTATATTTTTTATCATTTCTAAATAAGAAGACAGATTTTCTTTTTTTTGCAAGATAATGGTTTCATTTGTAACTTCATACGTAAAAGCTATATCATCAAAAATATCAAAAACAAATGCACCAGATAAATTTAAAACAGCTACTTCTTTTAATACTTTTTCTAATAATTGTTCATTCACTAGCAATCCCTCCTATTCTTTATAAAGCTTTATAGTTTTGAATAATCATTTGAACTTTTTTTATCGCTCCCATAAGTTCATTATAATGAGTTTCTACATAAGAAACATCTCCAGCCTTACTAGCCATTTCATGAGCATAAGCAATTTCCCCCAACTCGTTAAAGCCAAAACTTCTAGCATTACTTTTCATGGCATGAACCAAAATTGCATAATTTGGCATATCATTTATTTTTTTATAATTATCTATCTTTTCTATTTCAGAAGGTAAATTATCATAAAAATCATTTAAAATTTCCTCATATGTTTCCAAATCCATCATATTAGCAATACCTTTTTCAATATCAACACCATTTTGTTTTAAAAAATTAATCTTTAAATCACTATTCATAATTCCGCCTACTTTCCTATAATATACATAATATATTTTACTATAAATAATCAAAAAAAACAATTCCGTATTATTAATATTTATTAAAAAATACCTAGTTAAATCTAGGCACTTATAATAAATTAATTCTTAAAGAATTAATGCCAATTTCGTATAATTCATACGGATTTTCTACTTGCAACTTTTTGAAATTATAAATTCTCATAAATCCGTTATTACTACAAACTCTATATTTATTTTTAAATTCATCAACCAAAAAAGATTCTCTAACGTTAAACATTTTATTCAAATCAAACTTGCAAATCATAGCTTCTGGATAAGAGTCTATAATAACTTCTAAATTAGGGTGTTTTTTATATCTGCTTTCATAAGAATCCATTATGTTTTTTATTTGCGTTAAAGTAAGCTCATAAGATAAAGTAATTTTTCTTGCCCCAAGCTCATGAAGAAAAGCTACCGCGTAAGAGTTAACCACGTTAAACGAAAAATCTGTATCAAACCTTTTAAACTTTAATAAGCCCCCAACTTCACCAATTAAATAACATTTGTTAGATTCTTTATAGCTTTTAATAACCCTAGGTAGTTTTTCTATAACATTACTATTTTTTAGAATTTCTTTTTCTTCAGAGTAAATAACATCATAATTATTAATGTTTTGTTCATATTTTAAAACATCATTTACTAAAAGACTTTTTTCTTTTTTTAATTCAAAATCCGGAACGTTAACATAATATTCTTTTTCTTCAAAATTAGTAGAATATAACCTTTTTTGGTTAAGAATATCTATAACTTTTCTTCTTGCATCATTTATATCTTTTATGTTAATAAAGATATCATCATCTAATAATATTTCTATGCTACGTGGTTTATAAACCGTGTTACCCATCTTAGATAACTGGTTAATCAAAGTAGTTTTATCTGCCGGTCTATTTAATGCTTTATCTAGTTCAAAATCAGAATAATATTCAGCAGTATTTACTCCGTCACTTGCCTTTATATATAACGGTTTAAATTTTCTAGCCTCAACAAAAATATCTATTGGAACTTTTCTTTTAGGTTTCTTTAAAATTTCTTTTATTCTATTAATTTGACGGCTATCAGTTGTTAGTAAAACAAGAGCTTTTTCTTTTACAAACTTATCATAATAAATACTAACTAAATCACCTTTTTTAGCTTGCTTAACTAATTTATTATTAACATACATTTTATTTACAACTAAACCTTTATCTTCTTTTTCATCTAGTATTCTAAGCCCGTCATTAACTCTTAAATCGCTAGCTAATTTAATCGTTAATAAGCCTTTTTTATAGCTTATTACCTCTCCTATTTTAATACCTAAATGATTAGGTCTAGTTTGATTTACAAACAAGTTATTTTCTTCCCCCAACATAAAACCTTTAGTAAAATCTCTATTAAATATCTTCTTTAATTCTATAATATCATCATTAGAAATAACCACTTTACCAGTTTCATAATAACTATCTAAAGCTTTTCTATATATACTTGTTACTAAATAAACGTATTCTGCTCTTTTCATTCTTCCTTCAATTTTTAAACTATCTACCCCAGACTCTACAATCTCCTTTAAATTATTTAAAGTACATAAGTCTTTGGTACTTAAAAGATACTTATTAGTATTTAATTTTTTATTATTAACATCATATAAATCATATGGCTTTCTACAGCACTGAGTGCACGTTCCTCTATTACCACTTCTTCCGCCAATTAACGAACTCATTAGACATTGCCCTGAATAACTTACACATAACGCTCCATGTATAAATACTTCTACTTCAATATCTATTTCTTTTTTTATTTTCTTTATAAGTTCTAACGGAGTTTCTCTTGCCATTACGATTCTTTTAATATTCATTTTTTTTGCAAATAAAGCGCCATCATAATTATGAATATGCATTTGTGTTGACGCATGAATTTCTAGGTTAGGAAACTTCTTTCTTACTAAATCAAACATTCCAAGATCCTGAATTATAACAGCATCAACGTTATTTTTATGAACAAATCTAATATACTCTAAAAAGCGCTCAACTTCTCTTTCGTAAATAATAGTATTAATCGTCAAATAAACTTTAACTCCATATAAATGAGCGTATTTTACCGCTTCTACTAATTCATCATCACTAAAATTTCCAGCAAAACTTCTTGCTCCAAAAAGTTTACCACCTAAATAAACAGCATCACATCCAGCTTCAATAGCAGCTTTTAAACAATCCATATTTCCAGCTGGCGCTAATAATTCTACTTTTTTCATAATTAAAACTCCTAACAAAATAAGTATAACATAAAAAAACTAATCATGAATAGATTAGCTTTTTTTAAATTAATTTAAAGATACTTCCATTTCTTCAGTTACAATTGTACCAGGATTAATACTCTGACTTCCAACATAACCAGAACCATTTAGAACATATTTAATTCCTAATTTTGACAAAATAATACTAGCTTCTTTAAATGAATAACCAACTAAACTAGGCATTACTATATTAGTATCATTTGTAAATAAAAATACTTTATTTTTTGTATTTGTTTTTGTATCTTTTTTAGGATACTGATCTATTATTTTAGAACCATTACCAAAAACAACATAACTAGCTCCTTTTAAGTCAAGTTCTTCTTTTACAGTTTCTAATTGTTTATTTTGGTAATTACCAACTTGGTAAGTTAAGATTTCCTTATTTAATTCTGGAGCCTCTTCAAAAATACCCAAATATTTTGCTGTATCTTTTACTATTGTTTTTACCGTTTCTGGTAAAACTTTAGAATTCTTGCTACGCTGCATTGCAACATAAACTATAACTTCTGGATTATCCTTAGGGTACATACCCGCAAAGGAAGTTATATAATCATATTTACCAGTATAGTATTTTCCTGTTTTTGGGTTTGCGATTTGTGCTGTTCCAGTTTTTCCTATTAAATCATATCCATCCATACGATAAGAACTTCCAGTCGTCTCAGAAGAATCAGAATTAACTACTTTAAACATCAAATCTTTTATTTTATTAATAGTACTTTGAGAAGCTACTTTTTCGCCTTCTTTAATTTCTGCTTGATAGGTGACTTCTTTTGTTTCAGAATTAACTGTTTTTTCAACAATATAAGGATTTAAAAGTACCCCGTTATTAGAAATTGCCGTTAAAGCTTTAACCTGCTGAATAGGGGTTGTTGTAATACCCTGTCCAAAACCAGCATTAACTACTTCAACATCATATTTGAAATTAACTTTTCCAGCATACTCATTAGGTAAATCAATACCTGTTAAAGATCCAAAACCTAACTTCTTATAATAATCCATTAATTCTTTTTTAGATAAATAATCTCTTATTAAATTTGCAATACAAGTGTTTGAAGACAACGTATAACCTTTTTGGTAAGAAATTTCACCCCAACCTGTTTTATTCCAGTCACTTACAACATCTTCTCCTATGGTATAAGGCCCTGTTAAACAAGTTTTATTAACATAATCAAAGTCTGGATGACTTTCAAAAGCAGCCATAAAACTATATGTTTTCATAACTGAACCTGGCTCATAAGTATATGAAACTAAAGGATTTAAATAATTTTCTATATTTCTTGTATTAGGATTAAATGAAGGTGACGTAGCACTTCCAAGTATTTTACCTGTTTTTGCATCAGCTACAACAGCTATTATCCAATCTGAATTAGAATCTTCTTGAGCTCTATCTACAACAGTTTCTAAAGACATTTGAATATTAGAATCTATTGTTAAATGAACATCATTACCATCAACTTTTTCTTTTCTTATTTCATTTGAATTAGGGAACTTATAACCATTTAAATCTTTCTGATATTTAACATAGCCATTTACACCCGTCATAACATCATTATAACCCTTTTCTATTCCCATTTCACCTTTCATATTACCATTTTCATCTGAAATAGTATAGCCAACTACATAAGATAAAAAATCATTATTAGGATAATACCTTTTATGCGTCGTTATAAAGTCTATACCTGGTAAATCTAGGTTTTCAATAGCTTCCTTTTGAAGTTCTGTAAGACCTTTTCCTGCAGAACCAAATTCTACTTGATAAGCATCTTTATTAAGTCTTTCTATTATTTTTTCTTTGCTCAAATTAAGAACCGTTGATAATTTTTCGGCGGTAAGTTCTTTATCAACCACGTGCTGAGGTGATGAAAAACCTTCACTTCTAGATTCATCTAAATAGGCTATTATGGTATAAGAATTAATTGTTTGTGCCAAAACTTCTCCATTGGCATCGTATATGTTTCCTCTAAGTGCATATAATGTTTCTTCCTTAGTATTTCTTTTGTTAGAAAATTCTTTTAGGTCTATACCGTCAACTTTACCTGATAAACAAAGATACCCTAATCTTAATATCAAAATAAAAAGAAAAAGAAAAAATATTAAAGTAAAAACTTTTGATACGTTATTCTTGTTTTTATTTAATATTTCTCTTTTCATAAATCAATCACCCTTATTTTTGAATTACAATAATATTATTATTATTATACTCCAAACCTTCTTCCGCTGCAACAAGTTGCATATTTTCTAGCGAAACAAGTTCGTTTACTTTCATAACTAAACTTTCGTTTATTTTTTCTTCTTTAGAAACATTTTTCTTTAATTTTTCAACTTCTATATTAATAGATGTAAGTTGTGCCTTAAAAAAGAACAAAGATATAAATACACAAAAAACAGTTGTAACAGTCAAAGTAATCATAGTTTTCTCAAACTTACTCTTTCTTTTTCTTTGTCTTGCCATTTTACATCTTCCTTTCTTTTATAGCGATTCTTAAGGTTGCACTCCTACTTCTTTTATTTTCTTCAACTTCTTTTTTACTTGGTTTAATTTTCTTTAAAAGTTTAAGTTCAGGCTTTAATTCATCTGGAATACTAGGTAAATTTTTTAAAGCATCACTTTCTTTTGCTCTTGATACAAAAACATCTTTGCAAATTTTATCTTCTAAAGAATGGAAAGTTATAACAGCTATTCTTCCGTCAACTTTAAGCATATCAATAGCGTCATTTAACGCTTTAGGAAGAATACTTAATTCTTTATTTACCTCTATCCTTATAGCTTGAAATGTTCTTCTCGCTGGATGAGTAAGCCTTTTATATTTTGCTGGAACAGCTTCAGATATTATATCTGAAAGTTCAAGCGTTGTCTCAATTTTTCTTTTTTCCCTATTTTTTATTATAGCTTTTGCAATTAAAGAAGCATACTTTTCTTCACCATATTTTTTAATAATTTGTAATAAGTCCTCATACGAATATTCATTAACAACTTCATACGCTGAAAGCTTAGATGTTCTATCCATTCTCATATCTAGCTTTGCATCTTCGTGAAAACTAAACCCCCTAGAAGCATCATCTAACTGAGGACTAGAAACTCCTAAGTCAAACATTATTCCATCAATTTCTTTTACGCCTCTTTTTAAAAGCTCTTCTTTTAAATTGACAAAATTAGTTGGAATTATTTCAAAATTGCTTCCTATTTTATTAAGTGCGTTTTCACTAAATTTTCTAGCTTCATCATCTTGATCAAAAGCATATAATTTTCCCTTTTTTAATCTTTTTAAGATTGCACTTGAATGACCAGCATAGCCTAAAGTACAGTCAACATAAATTCCATCTTCCTTAATATTTAAAGAATTGATAGTTTCTTCTAGTAGCACGCTTATATGTTTCATTTAAACCTCCAAACTATCAAATAATGTTTCTGCAACATCAGAAATGTTATCTTCGTTTTGTTTAAAGAAATCATTAAACTTATCCTCTGCCCATATTTCTATTCTGTCATTCACTCCGATTATTACGCATTCTTTAGTTAAACAAGCGTAATCAACTAGTGGTGATGGTAATTGTATTCTTCCTTGTTTGTCTGTTTGACACCAAGAAGCACCAGATAAAAAAAAACTTAAAAATGCTCTAGCATCCTTTTTCGTAAACGGAAGTTTTTTTAGTTTACTTACAATGTTTTCCCAATCTTCTTTAGAATATATAAAAATACATCCTTCAAGACCGCGGGTAACAACAAATGAATCTCCAAGTTCTTCTCTTAACTTTGAAGGTAAAACAATTCTTGCTTTATCATCTATATTATGATGATATTCCCCCATAAACATATTTATCCCCCACAATCTACCACTATATTCCACCAGACACCATAATGATACCACATCATAGAAGAAAAGTCTACATTTGGAAGGTCAAAAAATACTACATAAATATCACTTTACGTAAAGTTAGGTTATTTTATTTTTATTAATTTTGTACTATTAAATTTTAAAAAAAAATGTTAAAATAGTAGCATGATAAAAAAAATAATAATGAAAATGATTGATTTATACCAGATCATACCTGGTCCTTGGCATGGTTACTGCAAACACATACCTACTTGCTCCGAATACATGAAAAGAGCCATCTTAGAATATGGCGTTATTAAAGGCGGACTATTAGGGTTTAAAAGAGTTTTAAAATGTAACCCATGGGGAACCTTTGGCTATGATCCAGTTCCAAAAAGGGAGGCAAAAAATGAAAAATAAAATTTTAATTATTATAATTTCCGTAATAGCACTTTTAATGCTTAGTGGTTGCAATAAGAATGATAATACTAGTGCGATGACAGCATATACGAGCACGTACCCCGTAGAATATATTTTAGAAAATTTATACGGTGAAAAAATAGCTATTTATAGTATTTATCCAGATGGCACTAACTATAAATATTACGAGCTTACAAATAAACAATTAAATGATTATAGTAAAGGTGATTTATTCATATACAATGGCGTTATTTCAAAAGAAAATGATTATGCGGTAGAACTTATAAATAAAAATAAGAATTTAAAAATTATAGATTCTTCACTTGGTATGAATTATACTAATGATATTCCTGAAATATGGCTTGATCCATCAAATTTTCTAATGATGGCATCTAATATAAAAAAAGGTTTAAATGAATATATAAAAGAGAATATCGAAAAAGAAAACATAGAAAAAAACTATGATAAATTAAAATTAAGTTTATCTGAGGTAGATGCTGAATTAAAAGGAATAGCTAATAACGCTAGTAACAAAACAATCATAGTTAGTAATGATACATTTAAATATTTAGAAAAATATGGTTTCACCGTAATTTCCCTTCAAGAAAATGAAAATATAAGCGATAAAACTCTTTCAGACGTAAAAAAAATGTTAGAAAGTAAAACAATAAGCTACATTTTTACTTGCGATGACGAAGAACCAAATAAAGTTATAAAAGAATTAAAAGATACATACGGAATTTCTATTGTAAGTTTAAATACGCTTTCAACCTTAACTGCAGACCAAAGAAAAGATAAAAAAGATTACATAAGTATTATGTTGGATAATATTAATTCAATAAAATTAGAGGTTAATAATTAACCTCTTTTTTTATTAAAAAACACTAGTTTTGACTAGCGTTTTCTCCTTCTTCAATATAATTTTCACCCTTAAAAGGTTCGGTTCTAAGTAAATCATTATAATCTTGTTGTCTTAGAACTTCATATAAAACTATCGCCGCACAGTTAGATAAATTAAGTGCTCTAACCTTATTTGTCATCGGAATTCTAAGACAATGATCTAAATCTTGTTTTAATATGTCTAAAGGAATACCTGTACTTTCTCTTCCAAAAACCAAATATATATTCTCTTTTTTATTACTGTAATCAAAAGAAGAATGCGGCTTTTTACCATATCTAGTTAAATAATAATAAGTACCTTTATTTTTGTTTTTAAAGTCTTCCCAGTCTTCATATAGTTCATAATCACAATCTTTTATATAATTAGCACCACTTCTTTTAATATAACTTTCATCTAATGAAAAGCCTATCGGTTTAATCAAGTGAAGTTTAGTTCCGGTAGCAGCACAAGTACGCATTATATTACCGGTATTTCCCGGTATTTCTGGCTGATAAAGTACAATATTAATCACTAATAACACCTCTTTGCTTAAAAATTTTAACTATATCTTCCGAAGTATTTAAAGTATTACAATCAATAATGTCTATAATTTCACCATTTTTATAAAAGACAAATTCTGGTGCATGTTGGTAAATAGGATCAGGTAAATTAAGATTATTGATATTAATATATATAATTTCATTTTCTAAATTATATTTTTTTATTACTGATACAAATTTTTTATCAAAATCATTAGATTCACTATCACTACTATTTAGAACATAAACTACTATATTAGGCTGCTCTATAATATGATTATTAATATCTTCATACTTAGCTTCAGCTAAATAATCGTTTATTAAGCTGATTGAATTATCATTTACCTTCTTATTTTCATTTAATTTAAGTGCAATAAATAAAGCTGAAAAGGTAACCACACATATTGCGATTAATAATATTATTTTTTTGGTTTTTTCGGTCATATAAACCTCCTATACAATTTATATTTTATCATAATTAATAAAATGAATAAAGTAAAAAATTACTTTATTTTTCTTGTTGATTACAGTAAGCTTGATATTACTAGAAGTTTTAATAAAAACAGTATTTTAAATATAATGTGATTTATTTATATTTAACTAAATATAATTTTTTCTACTAAAAAAGAAATCATTTTTGCGTGATTTCTTTTTAGTACCATAGCCTAGACACATCGACATTTTGAGATAATGGTTGAGGATTTGGCATTTCCAATTTTATTATAGTTGGCATCTTAAATGCCATACCAAATGACACACAAGTTCCAGGTTGCAAATCTTTCATTTTTTCAACAATTTCATCAGTAATATGAGGAACCATTTGTCTTATAAAGGTTACATCATGAGGATGCTGCATTCTAAAGATTAAAAAGTTAGAACACTGAGATAAAACAGTTGCAGAAAGTTCAGAAGGTCTTTGGGTTATAAGTCCTAAAATAACACCATATTTTCTTCCTTCTTTAGCAATACGTTCAAAAATATTATATCCTAAAATTTCAACATCCGAATCTTTTTGTACATACCTATGTGCTTCTTCCAAAATTATATGTACTGGAAAAGAACCCCTATTTCTTAATTTTGTTGTAAAATCAAACAATAGTTTTGAATATATTTTACAAATTGTTTTAGCTAGCCTATCATCCAAATAACTTATATTTATATTTATAATTTGTGCTCTTCCACCATTAGGAGCAGTAATAAGTTGTCTTATAAAATTAACTTTATCTATATATCTATCTACCCTAAAGTATTCCGCATACTCTCCTTTAATTAATGAATCCAACCTAACTTTAAGCACGTTAGCCTTATCATATACTTTGTTACTTTTTAAAATACCTTCAGAAATTAAAGCAAAATCAAAAGCTTCTCTTAAATTTTCTAAAGTAAAAGGTAAAGTCCCATCTGGCAATTCTAATTTTAAATCTTGATTAATGAATTTTTTTATAAATTCTGAAACAAGCTGAATTTCACCAATTTTTCCTTCTTTATCTATTATTAAACATTGCCTTAAGCTTCTTACATAACCAGGCTGTGCTATTGGTGTTTCCAAATTTAAATCTGGTGTATTAAACGAAGTTAAAATAGCAAATATTTGGTCATGAATTTGAGATGCTGCACCACCACTATATAAAACCTCTAATATAGCTCTTGCAATAATATCATTTTTGTACATTCTTGTATCTTCTTCTGGTCCAGAAAATACCGTAACTAATCTAAGTGCTTTTTCTATAATTGGAAGCTGTGAAGGATCATCAGCATCTAAAAGTAATGCAAAATCATCAATATCCATAAGCCATAAAGGTAATCTAATTAAACTATTAGGATCTGCTTTTACGTTAGTGGTATAACGTTTAAAGAAAACTTGGCTATTTTGTATTGATAAAGCATTTTCATATTCACCATAAGCATCAAAAATAAATACACAAGCATTTCTTGGAACCTGTGGTTGGTTAAAGAAAACGTTCTGGAATAATCTCGCAACCCCGCAAGATTTACCACTACCTGTATTACCAAAGATAGCAAAATGATTACTGAAAAATGTATTAGTTGAAATATAAGCTGGAGTATTATTATACAAAGGCATTTGTCCAACTAATACCTTCTTTAACGTATTATTATTATCATCAGCAACAATTAACCTTATTTCTTCATCAGTAGCTACAAAGCAAACATTACCAATTGCTGGTTTTGCAAGTACTCCAGGAACAAACCTTGAATTTTGAAGTTCACCTATTAATTTTATACTTGCAGTATCACTAGTAATTGATGTAACAAGCCCAACCATACGTTGTCCTTGAGAGCTTTCAAAAATAACATGATGGTCAATTAAGTTAAGCTCATAAGCCAAGCTTGAAGTAATGATAATTGTTACAACTTCTCCTAAAACATCTTTTACCCTTCCAATTTCATTAGGTAAAAGTTCTATTTGAGGTTCTGGTTCTTGAACCACTTGTTGTTCTGACTGCATTTCCATGGCAGGAGACTGATTAACTGAATTTTGAGAATAATCCATGTTACCCATGTTATTTTGCGGTTGCATATTATCAAAATTTTGTCCTGTCATATTCTGATTATTATACATGTTACCATCCGGAACTTCTAAATTTTGAGTCATATTACCTTGCGACTGATTCACCAAATCAATATTTTCAATGGAATCTAAATTTTCTATGTTTTCATCCATGTTTCTCACCCCTATTTTTCTACTTTATAGACTTATTATATCATTACTTTTAAAAAAAATAAATAATTATTTTAAAACGTTGACATTTAAAGTCCCTAAAGGTAATATAATACCTAAAGGAGGCACTTTATGGCATATATTGAATTTAAAAAGGTATCGAAAACTTATAAAATGGGAGAAATAGCTATTGAAGCACTAAAGAAAACAAGTTTTGAAATAGAAAAAGGTGAATTAGTTGTGATAGTAGGTCCATCAGGTGCTGGGAAAACAACTTGTCTTAACATCCTTGGTGGCATGGATACCCTAACTAGTGGTGAAGTTATAATAGATAAAAAAGTAATCAGTAATTTAAAAGGAAGAAAGTTAATTAAGTATAGACGAGAAGACGTAGGATTTGTTTTTCAATTTTATAATCTAGTTCAAAATCTAACAGCAAAAGAAAACGTAGAGCTAGCAACTCAAATCTGTAAGAATCCTCTAGATCCAGATGATATTCTTAAAAAAGTGGGTCTAACAAAAAGAAAAGACAACTTCCCTGCACAACTTTCTGGCGGTGAACAACAAAGGGTTGCTATCGCTCGTGCTATTGCAAAAAGACCTAAAATTCTTCTTTGTGATGAACCAACCGGAGCTCTTGATGATAAAACTGGTAAACAAGTATTAAAAGTTCTTCAAAGTATAGCAAAAAAAGAAAAAATGACGGTTATTATAATAACTCATAATAGTGCTTTAGCGCCTATGGCAAACAAGGTTATTTCTTTTAAAAACGGAACTGTTACAAACGTAAAAATTAATAAAAAGCCTAAGTCAGTAGGTGAACTAAAATGGTAAATAAAAAAAGTCTTTTTAAAGATGCATTTAGAGAAATAAAAGCAACCAAAAAGAAATTTCTTTCCTTATTATTAATTGTTGTCTTAGGAGTAGGCTTTTATGTTGGTTTAAAATCAGCTAGTTTGGATATGAAAGAAACTGCTAAAAGTTATTATGAAGATACTAATTTTATGGATTTAAAAGTAATTTCAAGCACAGGATTTAAAAAAGATGATATAACAACCTTTAAAAATATAAATGGTGTTGAAGGAGTAATGGCAGTTAAGTCTCTTGATGCAACAACTACCATAAAAAATGAAGACTATGTTATCAAACTTCATGATATAAATGATGACAGAAGCTCCAAAAATGAAGATTACATAAATAGACTAGTTTTAACAAGCGGAAAATTTCCGACCACTATAAATGAAGGATTAGTAGAAGAAGATTTTCTAAGAAAGAACAATTTAAAACTTGGAGATTTAGTTACCCTTTCTTTAGAAGATTCAAGCAAATTAAAAGCTAAAAAAATAAAAATAGTAGGAACCGTAAGAAACAGTTACTACTCTTCCAAAGAAAGAGGAACCTCAAGTTTAGGAGATGGCAAAGCAGACTATTTCATTTACCTAAACGAGAATAATTTTAATTTAGATTACTATTCAGAATTATATATAACACTTAAAGATTCAAATAATTTAGATACCTACAGTAAAAAATACGAAAATTTTGCAAAAGAATATCAAGAGGAAATTTTAGCTAAGACGGATGAACTTACCATAGCAAAACATAAAACTATTAAAGAAGAATTAGAGTATAACATTAAATATTTAGAAAATAGTTTAAATGAATTGTATCAAATGGAGATTCCAAACGACTCTTTAGATGAACAAATAAAACAAATAAGTGATCAATTAGAAGAAGCTAAAAATAGTTTGAAACAATTAGAAAACCCAGCTTCTTATGTTCTTACAAGAAATCAAATTTCTAGTTTTTATGAATATAAAGCTGAAACCGAAAGGATAACTTATATTTCTAAAGTATTCCCACTGATTTTTTTCTTGGTTGCTGCCTTAGTGAGTCTAACTTCAATGACAAGAATGGTTGATGAAGAAAGAACAGAACTGGGAACTTTAAGTGCGATTGGTTATGGAAAGTTTGACATTGTATTAAAATATTTATTCTACGCTTTCTTTACAAGTTTTATAGGAAGCATACTAGGAAGTTTATTATTTTACAAAATAATTCCTATCATAATTTCAAAATGTTATTCAATATTCTATGAAATGCCGAAGTTAATTACCCTTATGCAATTTAATCATATTATATTAGCTAGCCTATTAGCTTGCATGTCAACTGTTTTAGCAACAATTTTTGTATTTGTAAAATATATAATTGAAATGCCAGCTTCGTTAATGAGACCTAAAGCTCCTACTCCAGGAAAAAGGGTTTTGCTAGAAAAAATTAAACCTATTTGGAGTAAATTAAGTTTTTCAAACAAAGTTACTTTTAGGAATATTTTTAGATTCAAAAAAAGATTATTTATGACGCTAATAGGAATTTGTGGTTGCACTTCCCTTCTATTAACTGCTTTTGGTCTAAAAGATTCAGTAACTAGCATAGTAGATAAACAATTTAATAAAATAAATAAATATGACCTGCAGGTAAATATTAATTCAAATTTATCTACTGAAGAAAAAGAAAAAATTGAAAAAACGCTTAACAGTAACAAAAATGTTGAGAAGTTAGCAGAAATAAATCAATCAAATATAAAAATAGAAAATAAAAATTACTCTGAAAATGCTAATCTAATAATTCCAAAAGAAGAAGATTTTTCTGAATTTATTTCACTACAAAGCAGAAAATCAAAAAACAAGCTTCATTTGAAAGATAATGGTATAATTATTTCTGAAAAATTATCAAAACTATTAAAAGTAAATAAAGGTGACAAAGTAACTTTAAATATCAATAATAAAAAAGTAAGTACAAAAGTATTAGAAATATCGGAAAGCTATATAGATCATTATATATATATGACCCCAAATACTTATAAAAAATTATTAAATGAAGATGTAAAATATAATAGTATTTTGGTTAATACCAAAGACTTAAATAAAAAAGAGCAAAAAGAAATTTCTACTCTATTAAATGAGCAAGAAAATATAATTTCAAGTACATTTACAACTAATACCTTTAAAACTTATAAAGATATGATGTCAGTACTTAATTATGTTTCTTTGATTTTAATTGCTGCAGCTGCGGCTTTAGCTTTTGTAGTATTGTATAATTTAGCAAGTATTAACATTAGCGAAAGAAAACGTGAACTTGCAACAATTAAAGTTTTAGGTTTTTACGATGAAGAAGTAACAAATTATGTACATAAAGAAACAATAAACCTTACTATCACGGGAGCTTTAATAGGACTTATATTTGGAAGTTTTCTAACTTACTACGTTATTAAAACCTGTGAAACAAACTTATTCTTATTTAGTTTTGATATTAAAATAATGAGCTATTTATTGTCATTTTTAATAACTATTATTTTCTTGTTAATAGTAAATATATTTATGCATTATGATTTAAAAAAATTAGATATGATAGAAGCTCTTAAAAGTGTTGAGTAATTAGATTAACACAGAAATGTAAAACTTTATAAAATTATTTACTAATATTCAAGAATGTTGCAGCTGCAACATTTTTATTTTATCTAATATTGTATAATTATCTTCGGGGAAAATAAGGAGGAAAAATGGAAGCATGGAAAAATTTTAAAGGTGAAAACTGGAAAAATGAAATAGATGTTAAATCATTTATTCTTGACAATTACACAGAATACACTGGTGATGAAAGTTTTCTAGTAGGGCCTACAGAAAAAACCAAAAGATTAAATGACAAATACGCTGAAATGTCAAAAATAGAAATAGAAAAAGGCGTTTATGATGTTGATACAGAAACTGTATCAGGAATAAACAATTACAAACCAGGTTACTTAATTAAAGAAGATGAAGTAATCGTAGGGTTTCAAACTGATGGACCATTAAAAAGAATTGTAAATCCATTTGGCGGAATGAGAATGGTTAAACAATCTTTAGAAGCTTACGGATATAAATTAAGTCAAAAAATAGAAGAAGAATTTAAATATCGTAAAACTCACAACGATGGAGTATTTGATGCATATCCTAGTGATGTTAGAAAAGCAAGACACGCTGGTTTATTAACTGGTTTACCTGATGCCTATGGTAGAGGTCGTATAATTGGTGACTACCGCAGGGTTGCTTTATATGGTATTGACTTTTTAGTTGAACAAAAAAAGAAAGATTTAATAGATCTAGAAAAAGAAGAATTAAATGAAGAAATGATTCGTTTAAGAGAAGAAGTTTCTGAACAAATAAGAGCTTTAAAAGAAATAAAAGATATGGCTTCAAGCTATGGATTTGATATTTCTAAACCAGCTACTAACGCTAAAGAAGCTACTCAATGGCTATACTTTGGATATTTAGCAGCAATAAAAGAAAACAACGGAGCTGCAATGAGTTTAGGTAGAACTTCTACATTCTTAGATATCTACTTCGAAAGAGATTTAAAAGAAGGAGTTTTAACTGAAGAAGAAGCTCAAGAAATAATTGACCAATTCATTATGAAACTTAGAATGGCAAGACACTTAAGAACACCAGAATATAATGAATTATTCGCTGGTGATCCTACTTGGGTTACTGAAAGCTTAGGTGGTATGACCGAAGATGGTAAATCACTTGTTACTAAAAACTCATTTAGATACTTACACACTTTATATAATTTAGGATCTTCACCAGAACCTAACTTAACGGTTTTATGGAGTGATAAATTGCCAGAAAACTTCAAGAAATATTGTGCTAAAGTTTCTATTGATACTGATGCAATTCAATATGAATCAGATGAATTAATGAGACCTATCCACGGATGTGATTACGCAATTGCTTGCTGTGTATCAGCTATGACCGTTGGAAAACAAATGCAATTTTTTGGAGCAAGATGCAACTTAGCAAAATCACTTTTATATGCTATTAATGGTGGTGTTGATGAAGTTAAAAAAGAATTAGTTGTTGAAGGTCTTGATAAAATAACTGATGAAGTATTAGACTATGAAGCAGTTAAAAAGGCTTACTTTAAAACTCTATCAAAAGTTGCTAAAACTTACGTTGATGCTATGAACGTAATTCACTTCATGCATGATAAATATGCCTATGAAAAAGGACAAATGGCACTTCATGATACTAAATTAGATAGATTAATGGCATTTGGTGTTGCAGGATTCTCTGTTGCAACCGACTCACTTTCAGCTATTAAATTTGCTAAAGTTAAACCTATTAGGGATGAAAACGGAATTGCTGTTGACTTTGAAATTGAAGGAGAATTTCCAAAATACGGTAACGATGATGATAGAGTTGACGAAATTGGTAAAGAAATTCTTGAAGTATTCTATAAAGAATTATCTTCACACAAATTATATAGAGGAGCAAAACATACTTTATCAGTATTAACAATAACTTCAAACGTTATGTATGGTAAAAAAACTGGTTCAACACCAGACGGAAGAAAAGCTGGAGTTGCTTTTGCACCAGGTGCTAACCCAATGCACGGAAGAGATGCATCTGGTGCACTAGCTTCACTTAACTCAGTAGCTAAAATGCCTTATAAAGATTGCTGTGAAGATGGTATTTCAAATACATTCTCTATCGTACCTAGTGCTTTAGGCCACAGTAAAGAAGAACAAGTAGAAAACTTATGTAACGTTCTTGATGGTTACTTTGAAAAAGGAGCTCATCACTTAAACGTTAACGTTCTTAATAGAGAAATGCTTATTGACGCTATGAATAACCCAGGTAAATACCCTACTTTAACAATCAGAGTATCAGGATATGCCGTATTATTCGACAAGTTATCAAGAGCACATCAAGAAGAAGTTATTTCTCGTACGTTCCATGAAAAATTAGGATGCTAAAAAGTAAAACGTAAGATAAAATCTTACGTTTTTTGTTGGAGTTTAAATTAATTTAATATATAATTATAAAGGTGATTAAAATGATTGGAAAAATAAATAGTATAGAAACAATGGGATTAGTAGATGGTCCTGGAGTGAGATTTGTAGTATTCATGCAAGGCTGTCCATTAAGATGCAAATTTTGTCATAACCCAGAAACTTGGAATTTAAATGGTAAATCAGAAGAATATACCAAAGAAAGTTTAATAAAAAAAATATTAAACTATAAACCTTATTTTAAAAATAATGGTGGTGTTACTTTTTCTGGCGGAGAACCTCTTATGCAAAAAGAATTCTTACTTGAAACCTTAAAATTATGTAAAGAAAATGAAATTCATACTTGTTTAGATACCGCAGGATCAGTTCTAGGCTATGAAGAAATTCTAAAATATACTGATCTTGTAATGTTCGATATAAAAGGCGTTACTGAAGAAGAGTATAAAAATATGACTGGTGCCAGCAATAAAGTAGCTAATGACTTTTTAAACTATTGTCAAAAAATAAATATCCCAATGTGGCTTAGGGTTGTTATCGTGCCAGGAATTAATGATACAAAAGAGTATGTTAAAGAACTTATAGAATATATTAAACCGCTTAAAAATATAGAAAAAATAGAATTCCTACCCTACCATACTTTAGGTGTTCATAAATATGATGATTTAAATATTTGTTATCCATTAAAAGGTGTTCCTGACATGAATAAGGAAAAATGTAAAGAATTAGAAAATATGTTAAAAGAAGGACTAAAAAAATAGTCCTTCTTTTATCTTTTCAATTTTGATAATTTGTTATTACCTACTATAATTGTTACTAATGATATTAATCCAAATACGATAAGAAATAACTCTCCTTCACTACTAGTACTAGGATTAGCAACCTCATCTTTAGTTGTTGTAACAGGTGTATTTGCGCTCATATCATCTTCTTTAGTTAGATGACCAAACCCACCATTTAATTTTATTTTTAAATCAGTAAACATTATAAATTTCAAATTAATTTCCCCATCACCTACATTTATTTTTTGTGTTTTTAGTTCGATACCATCTTCTTCTAAAGTATAATTTTTAACTTCTTCTCCTTCTATCAATTCGACTACTAACTCATCAGAATAACCATTTAAATTTCCTAAATATAGTACAAAACTAGATATCGAAACCCTATCTGAAACTATATTTAAAAAATCTTGCTCCGTTGGATTTTCTTCCGGATATTCCCTGCTTGTATATAAAATAGCATCTTTTTCTTTATCATAAGTAAGTTCTATACTATTTTTACCATCCGGAGAATTATAATTCAATAATAATTTTTCTCCTTCATATGTAGCTACTAAAGTGGTATTTTCTGTTTCGATTAATTTAGAACTATATTCACTTTTATTAAATCCCTCAGCTAAATCTTTAAATTCAATAGCTTTAACCTTAAAACTAAAACTAAACATCACTAATACAGCAATCAAACTACTTAAAAAAAACTTTTTCATACTTCCTCCTTATTATTCAGTTACATTATAACATCAAACATTGTAAATCTATTTAATTAATTTTTAAAATGCAAAGAGAAGTGTAAAGAATTAGAAAGCATGTTAAAAGAAAGACTAAAATATTAGTCCTTCTTATTAATATTATTTTTTATATGTTCCGCAACATCAAAAAGTCTAATTCCATTTGATGCTTTGAGTAAAATAAAGTCACCTTTTCTAACTATCTTATGTATTCTTTTTATTACCTTATCTTTAGTTTTAAAGTGAAATATATTCTTTTTCTTAAAACCTTTCTTACTAGCTAACTTACCTATTATTTTTGAATATTTTCCAACCGTAATTAAAACATCAACGTTATTTTGCATAACCAAACTTGCAATATTTTGATGAACCTTTTTACTTTCTTTTCCAAGTTCTAATATATCGCCTATGATAGCTACTTTTCTTCCTTCAAATTTAGACAATAAATTAAGAGCAACTTCAAGAGATTCATAACTAGAGTTGTAAGAATCATCTATTAGTGTTATACCACTACTTAACTTTGTAATTTCAAGTCTATGACTTGTATTAGAAAAACTATTTAAGGCGTTCTTTATATCTTGACAAGGTATTTCAAGCATTTTAGAAACCGCAATAGCAAGTAATGCATTTATTATGTATTTTTCCCCTCCTACTATTTTCACACCTTCTACATCTAAACAATCAAAATTAGTTTCTACTCCATCATTAATATTTAAAGGCATAACATCACTTTTATTTAAAATACCTACACTAATTTTTTTTATTAAGTGATCATTAATAAAAAAATCATGTAACAAATCGTTATCGTTGTTTAAAATTAAAGTACCATCATTATAAAAATCGGCAATACCAATTTTCTCTTCAAAGATTTTATTTCTACTTCCAAAATTTCCTATATGTGATGATAAAATATTTGTAATTACCGCAATATTAGGTTTAGCAATAGAAACTAACGTTGTCATTTCACCAGGAATACTAACCCCCATTTCAAGCGCCATTAAATCTTCATCTTTTAATCTTAAAATAGTAAGTGGTAAGCCAAATTGCCCGTTTTCATTACCTTTAGTCTTAAGAACCTTAAGTTTTTTACTAAGACATGCTGAAATCATTTCTTTTACCGTCGTTTTTCCTACGCTTCCCGTTATTCCTATAACCGTACCTTTAAATAAGCTTCTTTTGTATTTAGCTAACTCTTGCAACACTTTAGTAGTATCATCTGCAATAATAACAGTTTTATCGTCATATCCTTTTAAATCCAAATCATATATTTTACTTATTACACAAATATTAGCTCCATTATTAAAAGCTTCTTTATAGTATATTGAGCCATCTACCTTACTTCCCTTAATCCCAAAAAAGCATCCACCTTCTTTAACCTTATGACTATCTATAAAACACTCATTTATCTCTTCATCCAAATTTCCTATAAGAAGTTTTGCTTTACAATTCTCAAGTAAATTTCTAACAGTTATTTTAACCATAACCTTTCACCCAATATATTTTATGTTAATCTTTATAAAAAGAAATAAAAAAACTATTGCTTTTCGCAATAGCTTTAACTATCTTAACTTAATCTTCTTAAGCTTTTTAACCCCAACAACCATTAAAAAGAAACTTACTAAACTTGCAAATGCATGTACTGAAGCCGAATCTGAAGTTTTAGGATTTTCTGCTTCATCTTTTGTTGTTTGTTCTACATTACTACCATCATCTTTGTTTTCTTCATCTTCTTTATCGCTAGTTTTCTTTGTAGTCGTCTCATCATCTTTATCTGTAGTTTTTGAAGTTGTCTTAGAAGTTGTTTGAGATGTAGTTTTTGTTGTTGTTTTTGTCGTCGTTGAAGTTTCAGGTTTATAATTAGGACCAAATCCATCTTTTAAACTGATTTTTAATGAAAAAATAGATTTATCAGCATAATCCCCAGGAAAACCACTTTCTACGTCTATAAATTTTAATTCTAAACCATTTTTTTCTAGCGTGTAATTAGTTAAAGAAGCATTATTAAACATATTTTCAACATAATTATTTGTATAGCCATATAATTTTGCAGTAGTTTCTAACAAAGTCGCAAAATATAATTGCATTGCTACTAACCTAGCATCTTTATCTGTTGAAGCAACTCCAGTATAGGATAAAACATTATTAGCATAATTCATATTTATATCATAGTAATTAGACATAAAGTAAATTTTAGCTTTCATTAGTTTGCTACTACTATCATATGAAATTTGATCTTTATCACTCAAATTTTCCTTTACATCTTTGGAAAATTGAGTTACAAATTCATCAATACTAATAGTCTTAGCACTTACCTTTCCAATAAACATAAAACTTAATACTACTACACTTAAAAATAATAACCCCTTTCTCATTTTTACCCTCCAATATTATTTTCAACATTATAATATCATAAACAAAATTAAATTCAATATTTTATACATTTGAGTTTCGGTATTTTACAAGAAATTTATATAAGATTATAATAGTTTTTAGGATTTTGATAAAATTTTTCAAAATCTTATTTTAAAATTTGGTAT
>CASDZZ010000008.1 GCA_949285875.1 uncultured bacterium
ATATTTGCCAAAAATATAATATAAATCATAAAAAACTGATAAATAGGAAATTATTTCTATTTATCAGTTTTAATTTTGACTACTTTTTCAGCAGTCTCTCCCTTGCTTAATCTATTTTTAAAATTTTTTCACCATTTTTAGAATATAAATACTTTTCCCTTGCATACCTAGCTGCGTACTCTGGATTCTTTAATTTTTCAACATCATCAGATAATGTTTTTTGTTCTTTTTCCAATTCTTCTAATTGCTTAGTTAAAGCCTCCTTTTCAGATTTTTTTTCTGAAATTTTAATAACGTTGCTAAATGAAGAAATTATTGAAAGAGAAATTATAAAAAAACAAATTATAGATGTAACAACAATCCTTCTTCTTTCCTTCGAAGTAAAATGACCAGCCATATTATCATCCCCATATACTCATTATACAAAGTATATTCTGAAATTTCAATATTTTTTATTATTAAAATAAAATGATTTACTAAATAATACACCTAATCCTAAAAAAATAAAAATATATACGTTTAACATTCCAAAATTTATTTTGTATAAAATAGCATAAAAAATAATAGTTTGTAAATTTAAAAATATAATGCTAAATATTAAATTGATTAACTTATTTTTAAATTTGAACTCACTAAATAATTTATACATAGCAAAAAAATATATACCAAAAATAAAAGAATATAAACTAACTTTAAACTGTATTTCTATACTCATTTAAACAACCTCGTTAAAAAACCATCCTCTTTTTTTGATTTAACATCATCTAAATAAGAGAAACCATTAATTATCCCTTTTATTGTAATAGTTCCATTATAAGTGTCTAATTTTATTATCTCTAATTCTTTACCTTTTATGCCTAAAGGCCCCATCGTAGTTTCAAGTAAAAATTCTTCACTATCAAAACTCTCAATTTTAATAATTCCATTTATAGATATATTTTGTCTTTCTAAAATATTAATTGAATGATTAGTTATTTCTAATTTTTCTTGTTCTTTCATCACGATTCCTCCCAATAAAGAATATGAAAAAAAAATTAGAATATTACTTAATATTCTAATTAGCTTTATTATATTCATCTAAAATGGCTTTTTCTATTTTTTCTCTCATATCTTTATCTATAGGATAAACATAATCTTTATACCTACCATCTGTTAATTTTCTACTAGGCATTGCAGCAAACATCCTAGAATTACCCTTTATTATCCTTATACCATTTACTTTTAAACAATTATCAAAAACTATTTCTGCATAACCTTTCATTCTAGAATTTTCTTTTTCTTCTTTTTGAACTGAAACACTTGTGATTTCCATCATATCACTCCTCTCTAAGCTATGTTATATAATATATTTTAACACACTATCAAAAAAAATAGCAAATAAAATGCTATTTTTTAAACTTTTTTCTTAAAATTATAATTATAACTAAAGCAGCTGCCAAACCAGAAATCAATAATGTATAATTTATAACATTTCTTCCTGTTGTTATTGTAACAATAAATTCTGCCGAATCACTACTACCTTCTACTTTAGCTTTTTGGTTAACAAGCTGGACTTGATAAAAATCTTGGTTCCCTTCAGTTGATTTATCACTTATGGTAAACACTGCTGTAGAATCTTTTTCAGCTATAATCTCATAACCTTCTGGAGCTTGCTTTTCAACTATTCTATATTCACCTGGAGGTAAGTTTTTAATATTAATAGTACCATCAACTGTCTCTAAAATATACGTTGCTCCTTCAGAATCTTCTGTAAGCCCTTCAACATACTTATAAACAGCTTCACCCTCATGCTTTAATAGAACATCTCTATAAATATTATTTTGTTTTACTTGAAGTGAATACTTACCACCGTCAATTAATTCACCTTCATCATTAACTTTGTTAAATACAACTCCAGTAACGCCATTATACATAGTAACTGTCGTAAGGTCATCACCAGCTTTAATAGTCACCTTTTTTGAAGGCTCAGCTGGAAGCTGATAACCTGTTGGAGCTTGAATTTCGGTAATAACATAATCACCCTTTTTTATGCCTTTTATGTTAAATGTACCGTTACAAGTTTTTATTTCAGAACTTTCTGCTTTATCATCTAAAACATAATTTCCAGGAGATACCTCTCTTAGTTTTAAATAATCAGTTCCTTTCTTTATCGTAAACTTTCCACCGGTATAGGTTCCTTTACAACCATTCTCCGTATAGTCTGGTATATTTACTATCTTACCATCTTCATCAATTGTTTTCTTTTCTAATTCTAAATCCATTGATTTATTTACAACTGGCTTACCCTGATCTATTTCACCATAATTATTAGTTCCTACCTTATCCCCACTTTCAACTTTAATGTATTTTGAAGCGTTATCAGGAACATAGCCATCAGGAGCACTGGTTTCTTTTACATAATAATTACCAGGATTTTTAATATCCCTATAATAAGCATAACCATCATCACCAGTTGTTATTGTAGCTATATACTGGGTTAATTGATAATTGCCATATACTTTAAACTCAGCACCTTTTAAAGGATTTCCTTCTTCATCTACCTTTTTTACTCTAAGTTGATATATAGGAGCTTTGTCAGTATAAACATACATATATAAATTAAGATTTCTAGTCCCCCATGCTAAAGTTTGAGTTTCAGCTCTTTTAAAGTAAGTCATTCCTTGAACTTTTGGTAAGGAAGTTTTTCCATCATCTTTGTAAGTATAAGTAAATTTTAACAACACCGGATTAGTTTTTGAAATTTCTTTTGTTGAAGTTATTATTATTTTACTAGTAGATTTTGACACCTTTACTGCTGGATCATTACTTTCTATCTTATAATAGTTAATTGAATTTCTAACTGCAGTATTAGTTAACGATATAGTAGTAGAAAAAGTTCTAGTTGACTCATTATATTCTGTCAACATTTTAGGTTTCGATTTTGCAGCTGAATCCGTAATATCTAAATTTGAAATTTGTTTTTTAAAATATTGGGGATCAAATCTAGCAGAACATCTTAAAATGGCTTTATACTCATTAAATATTTTAGCTTGTTTAGGCCTTGCCAAAATATTATACATTTTAACAGGTAGAGCTAATCCTTCTGGTCCATAGGTGCCCAACCCCTTAACTATCGGCGGATAATAAATAGTACCATTAGCTTGATAAGGAATATAATTATTTTGTAATAGTATTTTTTCAGAATCAATTTTTGCTCTTTCACCAGAAGTTAATTCCCAAATAAGAATCTGCGCTGCAATCACGCTTTCATTACTTGAAGGATTAAAACATGACATAACCGAACTCATATCATTTGCTTTAGGATGAACTGCATATGTAGAAGTCGCAGTATATCCAGGAAGAGTATTATTAATACCAAATTTAATTTTAGGATCAATACAAAAAGCATTTCCTCCCTTGTTAATATTTCCATCTAATATAATATACTTTCCTATTACTGAAGGATCCCTATGATCATTTATATTTTGATATCCTAATGTCTGATACCATATTTTTTCATAATTATTTCCCCATAGGCTAGTATGTTTAATCGTTATAGCAAAAACAGATGAAGGGAAAATTACAAAACCAATAATGAATATTAAAAACAATAAACTTTTTTTATTTTTCATCTGTATTACCTCCTAGTATTGTTAATTCATCTATCGAAGCATAGTTTATAAATGAACCAGCTTCTTTTCTTGAAATATCAAATGCAATAGTTAAATACTTCTTTTCCCCTTCATTAATAACTTCATCTTTAAGACTTTCATTAATTAAGTAACCATCTTCTGATAAAGTCCATCCTTTATTTTCTTCATAAGAAGGATTAAAACTCATACCATCAGGAATACTTTCAGAAACTATAGTTGCATACCCTGGATAATGTTTAACATTTTCTATTTCCAATAAGTAAACAACTTTAATATTTAGCTTATTCATGTCTTTTACATCAATTTTAGCTAATTTTGCATTACCAAATTCTTTAATAGTTCTTACACCTAAAGCATTTGTAATTTCAGCCCTAGTTACATATTTATTTATTTTCAACTCAAAATTTTTCTTTAAAACCAAACCTAAATTAATATTTTTTACAAGTCTTGTTTCCTGACCTATATTAATTGTATCTGTTCTATAAACAGTCTTTGGCTTTTCTTCAGGTTCTTCCTCTGGATTTTCCTCATCTGGTTCTTCTTCGCTACCTTCTTTTTTATCTTTATCTTCACCAGGTTTATCAATTTGGGTAGCTTCCTTAAACACTGAAATCTTTGATTTGTCATTTGTTTTATCTGATAAAGCTGCCGTTATACCATATTTTTCATTATTAAATTCAGCTTCTATATAAAAATCACCTTCTTTTAATCCTGAAAAACTATATTCTCCTTTTTCGTTAGGGGTTGTTGTATCTAGTAAGTTACCTTCTTTATCAAATAGTTTTAATGTAACTTCTGAAACTTTCTTTTCATCATCTTCCATTAAACCGTTAACATTAAAATCTTCCCAAACAATACCCATTATTTTTTTACTTATTACTTCTACTGAGGCATCCTTGAAGCTAATATATTTAGAACCGTCGTATTTTAAATATGACTTGAATAGATATTTATCAGCTGGTTTATTACCATTAACTTTTACCTCAACAGTATTACTAATTGTTTTATTAATGTCTAATTTATCAAAACTTAATTTAAATGCTGTGAAACCAGAATAATAACCGTCTTTTTGTTTATAGTCATTACAGCTAGTCCATTTTATTTCACCAATCATATTTTCTTTTTGTATATCAGCTGGCGAAGCTTCAGTACACATTGCACCATCTGGCAATTTAACACTTAGTTCACCGTTAAATTTAGAGCCAGTATCTTCCTCAGAATTATATGGAAGTATAGTATATGTACTTAAATTAGTTATAGCTTGTTCTGAATTATTTTTTAACTTTAATATATGTTCAAAATTTGAATTCTGATTAATAGAATTAGCATAATTCTTATTTGAGTAAATATATTGTGCATATGATATTTCTTTAGCATTTTTTACAGTAATTTTCTTAATATCAGTTTTAAATTTATCAACTGATGATACGTCATTATTGATTGTTGTATCGTTTCCTACAATATCACTCCACATATTACCAATAATTGTTTTAATTTCGTAATCACCATCTTGTAATTCTACATCAAAATTATAATCAAATTTTATTCTTTCTAAAACAGAATTAGGATTTGAACTAGGATAATAATATAATAAAAGTGTACTGCCATCTTCTCCTTTCAATGTAAGAAGTGGTTCAAAATCAGAATAATCACTATTATAAATATAATTAATACCTTTTGGTAATTGAACCATGATATAAGATGTTATTGTATCATAGCCCAAAATATTTGAACTTATACTCATGGCTGGTGCAGTTATAGTTGCAACGCCCTCATAAGTGTAAACTAAATTCTTAGAAGCATCTACAATTAAGTCTGTACCAAAGTCTCCATTTTTCTTACCTATTTTAATATCTGATCTAATTTTATAAGGAGTTATATATACACTCTTAGTTTCATCAGCAGATATTGTATTTTTGCCCCAAGTGGCTTTTGTTACTGCAGAAAATTTTAAGTTTGTAATATCTTTTGCTAAATTTTCATCAGTAGGCAAAACAGTTCTAACCTTATACTTTGTATTTAATTCCACTTTAGTTCCTGGTTTTAATTCAAATTCAACTCCTTCTTCATCATTTTTAGAAATTTTAATCTCTATATGATCTACTTTTTCTTCATTCTTATATTCTTCTGGATTTATACATTGACTTGCTGATAAACAATACTTAATATCAACTTTTGGAATTCCATTAACAGAAGACCCATTTTGAGTAATATTTAATCCTACATAAGAACTCGTTTCAGTAACTTCATTAGAATAAGCTATTGGAATTAAATTTTCATTAACAGGTATTTCAATTTTTAATTCATCAATATTATCATCTGCATCAAAACCATAATCAAAAACAGATTTTAATACAACTTCTTCTCCCATTGCTGCTGTATAGTAATTACCAGATAATTTATCACTATTTTTTTGATCATTATCTACTTTAACACTTAGACCTTGTTCTGTAACATAAAAATCATTAGTTAAAGAGTTTGTTCCTATAGATGTATCACCATTTACGGTTTCAGCTATACTTTCGCTATCATTTACTTTTGCTTTTAAAGCAACCTTTATATCACCACTTCCAGCTACTTTTGGAGAATTTACTGTTACGTAATAAGCTCCCACAGCATAAAAATTATCTCCTACTGAAACTATCTTTCCAGATGGATTCATACTAGAAATTTTCATTTTATAAGAAGGTGCTAAAATAGAAACATTTTTAGAAATAAAATATTCTATATTATCATCAACAATTTTATATGAGACTGTATAATTTCCGGCATTTGATGTATCTATATCACTAGGTTGATAAAAAACTGTACAAGAACCTCCTTCTTTCTTACAATCAATTGCACCATCATCAAGTTTTACACCCGTTTCTTTATATTCGCCATTTATACTAATATAATTATCATCAACAGAAACTTTTTTTGACTTAACAGAAGGTTGCTCTGATTCATCAATTACAATTATTGTTCTTTTACCAATTTCTTCTCCTTCTTCTGATAAATACTTTTGTGTATAAGTTCCTTTATCTAAGACTTTAGAAGGTGGAAGTTCAACTTTAGAATCATCTTTATCATAATACTCTACTACATAATTAAGCGCTTTTTGTTGTTTTTCATTATCATAAATACCTTTATCTTCAATTTGTTCTTCGCCCATTACATACTGAGTTTTTTCGCCTATAAGAGAATATGTTCCTGAGTTTTCTGAAACTTTAATATTCTGAGTAATAATAATATCATTTTTTCTGTTATTATCTATATCAAAACTATACTTAACTTCATAATTCCCAGCTTCATTTAAATTAACTGTTGCATCTTCTATTACTTTTCCGTCCTTATAATATTCAATATTACAAATTCCACCTTTACAATCTTGAAGGTTTTGATCACCTATTTTAAATTTAGGTGTAGAGACGCTATATTCATTAAAAGCAGAACTTTTAGAAGCATTTTGATCCAATTCAATATTTTTAGGTATATAAAGAAAAATATTAGTTAATTCATTTGTTTTAGGTTCTAAAGTTTGTTCTTGGAACTCTTCTATTGAATCAATTTTTCCTGATATGCTACTTAAATCTGGAACAACGCTAGATGCAAAATAATTTTTATTGGAGCTATTTATTCCAAAGTAGTCACCGCCTTCATTTTTTGTATAAATATTAAGATGTTTTCCACTTTCAACTTCATATGATTTTAAAATTACTTCTGAGCTAGTTTTAAAATAGATACCTGTTAAGTTTTCAATTGGTTCATTTGATTTAAATCCTAGCATTACCCCAAACTTAACATTACGACCATCACTTGTTTTTTGAGCTATACCTGGTCTAACAAGAGGACTTAAAACAAGCTCTTTATCATAACTTGTTTTAACAGTTGGCACATTATCAACTCTTTTAAACCCTTCTGCCTTACTACCAGCCTTTATAGAAATTTCAGGTTGTATAACAGAATCCCTTTCAGCATTTAAAACTTCAGCAGAAAAACTTAGAGTATGTTCTGAGCAAGCACTAACACTATTTGTTACTATCGTTATTGTTTTACCATCTTCTGAAACTGAAGAGTTAGAACTTTCATCACTCCCTAACCACTTTACAAAAGAAGCATCAGCAAGAGTAGCTGTTAAAGTTACATTATCCACAAGACTTGGTGTTTCTGAACCACTTTTGCAACTTCCATCATCAAGCATGTAGCTAATACTATACATTATAGAAGTAAAGTTCTTTGCTACCTTATTTTCAGACGAAGTTGCAACATCTACTTTGGATACTGTTGCATCAGCCTTATCAACTTCATTACCACTAGCAGCTTGAACTGCGAATGCAATTATAGATGATAGCAAAAAAAGTCCAACAAATGAACTCAAAACTTTATGTTCTATAAATAAATTTTTTAGTTTGAATTTTATCCAAAATAATACGTCTTTTAATACTTCCCAAGATTTTTTTAAAGAAATTTTAAGCTTTTCAATATGATTATTTTTCATAATGTGCCTCCAATCATACTTATATAATATATTAAACTATAAATATATCGAAAAGTCAATGAAACAGAAAAATCAATTAAAAAAAAATTCACGAAAGTGAACTTATTATTACATTATTTATAAGAATATCATTATACCCAAAACTTTTAATATCAGTAGTTGTTTTTAAAGTCCATATATTTTTATATGTATTTAAAATTACACCTTCACAAATTTCACTTTTATTTCTGCCTACATCTATAACTACTTTTACCTTTTTTCCCTTTAGATTCTTAATTTTTTCTTTTATATCGTTAAGCATTAACCCTCCTATCTTGGATACCCCGTTGCCATTACACCCCTTGTTTTCACACCACCAATACCATTTTTTCCGGTGCTTGTTTTTGATAAAAGTTTAATCAGATCAACTTCCTCTTCTTTATCAGTTAAACTAAGAGAAAGCGCTATAATGGCAGGATCTAAAGCATGAATATTTATCCCTTTAGGACTTGAAGCAAAATTCGCACCTGCTTTTATAAGCATTTCATAATCAGATTGACATGCACCCGCTATTATAATTAATTTATCATAATCTTTTTGATATTTTCTGCAAACCTTTATAGCATCAGAAAAATACTTCGAATTTTTCTTGACTAACGAGTCATGACCTGTAATAACAACTATATCAGGATTAGTATCTTCTAAATACTTTTGAATATTACTTGCCATTTGATCTTCGCTAGAATATATTCCAAAAGCCAAAACATTTGCTTTTTTATAAAATTCCAAACACCTATTTAAATACTCTTTATCACCATCAATATGAAGAATTTTTCCCGGAATATAAAAATAGTCACTTCTTTCTAGATTTTTTATATTTTCAATTTTTTCATAAAATTCTCTATCATTATCAGTAACGTTATCCGCTAAAACCAAATCAGATATATCACTATCCGCACATAACCTTATATCAATACCTATTAGATAAGCAGTATCACCTTCGATTCTTGTAATCTTAAATATAACATCATTATTATGAGAGTTTCTAGTTACCAAATCTCCAATTTTTAACATTAATATCACCAATTTAATATATTAAAAAAAAGCAAAAATTATTCCTTTTTGCTTTTATAAATTATTTGCTATATCTATAAATTCATCAAGTGTTATCACTTCGGCCCTACAACTAATATCTTTATTATATTTACTTAAAATTTCGTTAATCTTATTCAAATCATATTTTAATAAATTATTTTTTAATGTTTTTCTTTTGAATTTAAAAGAATCCCTAACTAAATTAAAAAATAAATTTTCATTCTTCAAATAAGGCGTTTTTTCTTTTCTTTCTAATACTACAACAGCACTATCAATTTTAGGCCTTGGATAAAAAACATCTTTTTTAACAACAAAAGCCTTTTTTATATTGTAAAAATAATTAAGAAAAACTGTTAACGAATTATAGTTTTTAGAACCAACTTTAGCACTAAACCTATCAGCTACTTCATTTTGAACCATTACAACTATTTTAGAAACTTTAATTTGTTCTTCTATAAATTTATTTATTATTGGGGTTGTAATATAATATGGCAAATTAGCAACCACTATTAAATTTTCATACTCATATTTTTCTATATCTTCTTTTATATTTCTATTCAAAAAATCGTCAAAGATTATTTCAACATTTTTATAGGGGTTAAGAATTTCTTCTAAAGGTTTTTCTAGGGTTTTATCTATTTCATAACCCAAAACAAAACCTGCTTTTAAAGCTAGCTTTTTAGTTAAAGCGGCAGCTCCCACTCCTATTTCTATAACAAGCATAGATTTTTTTACATCTGCTGTCTTTAAAATATTATCTAAAACATTATTATCTATCAAAAAGTTTTGTCCAAATTTCTTTTTAAAAATGAAATTATTTTCTTCCAGTATTCCTTTTGTATTCATTTTTACCTCTTTTAATTAAAAAACAAATAATTAATTATTTGTTTTTTAACACATCATACCAATAATTTATCTTTGAAGCCCACGTCTTAGATGCAGCATATTTTGAATTCATAGCTTCTGGTGTTGTAAGACCTTTAGAATAATAATTCTTATATACCACATTTACGAAACTTTCTAATCCATGTTGTACAGAAGAGTATCTACATAAACCACCAGAACACATAATTCCACCAAAATTAAATTTATTTCTAGCGGCAGAACTAGTTCCATTTCCAGTTTCATGAACTGATATAGCAGCTAGCAAAAATGGATCCATTCCTTTTTCCATTGATAAAGAAGCAAAAATTTCTCCTGTTCCAGCTAAAACACCGCCTAAAGATTTATTCAAAATCGCACCAACAGTTTTAACATCACTATTTTGCTCTGTTGTAACTTGGGTTGTTGTAACCTTTGTAGTTGTAGACTTAGTTGTAGTTTCCGCTTTAGTTGTGGTTTCAGGTACTACCGAAATCATCGAAGCAACATAACTATTAGGATCAAAAGTTTTTTTATTTGTAGAAACACTAATAACTTTCATCCCTTTTACTGAAAATAAAATTCCAGCTTTTGAAAAACCAATAAATGCAATTAAGCTTATTATTAAAATAAATAAAGCATTTTTAATTTTTCTATTTATTTTTTTCACTATTTTCACCTCATAACCTAATTAAAGGTCTAAATAATACTAACATAAAATTTAATTTAAGTCAAATTTACTAATAACACTACGCCCTGTAACTTCTATAACTTCTTGCAATGCAATTCCTTTTATTTCCGCTATTTTCTTAGCTACTTCTATTACCCTATAAGGATAACTTTTTTGACCACGATAAGGTTCAGGAGATAAATACGGACTATCAGTTTCTAAAGATATATTGCATAAATCTATTTTTTCAACAATTTCTTTAAGTTTTTTTGAATTCTTAAATGTTAAAACCCCACCTATTCCAATCAAAAAACCTAATTTTATATATTTTTGGGCCATTTCTAGACTTGAAGAAAAACAATGAATTATACCATTAACACCATATTTCTTTAATAACTCATAAACATCTTGCGAGGCCTCCCTGCTATGAACTATTACTGGTAATTTTTTATCTCTTGCAATTTCCAATAGTGATCCAAAAACCTCTATCTGTTTTTCCTTATTATCTTTAGTCCAATAATAATCTAATCCTATTTCACCTATTGCAACAACTTTTTTTTCAGAACTTAACTTATTCATTATTTCTAAATAATTTTCTTCTAAATCATTAATTTCTTCAGGCCCGATACCTATTGCTGCATAGACATTCGGATATTTTTCTGCTAATTTTATAGCTTCTATACTAGATTTAACCGAATAACCATTTATAATTATTTTATTAACACCATTTGCAAATGAGTCTCTAATTACTTTGTCACAATCATCGTATTCACTTGATAAAATATGACAATGCGAATCAATTAACATATTAACCACCAAAAAAATTATATCACATCAGTGATATAATTTTATCCATAAATATTTAAAAAATAAAATAAGAACTATTATAAAATATATAATATCTATTAAAAGTTTACTACTCAAATATAAACTTCCTACTGAAATTAATAAAGCCATAAAAAACACTATCTTAATAATAAAATCTTTGTTGTTTACTACATCCTTAAAATTTATCATTTCATTCTCCTTTTTATTTATTGGATACCGCAGTACAACAAGAAAAAATATATCATAATATTCTGTTATAGTAAACATATGCGACAAATTTTTTTATTATTAGACAAAAATTTACATAGTTATTCTTCTTCTAAATAATTCTGTAAAAACTTAAACGAAAAATTTATTAAATCTGAAAAATTACTAGTGTCATCTTCAAAATAATTAATAATAATAAAACCAACTATATCACCATTTAGTCTAAGTTTATGAACTAAAATATTTCCTTCTATTTTTATTTTATCAGTTAAAATTAAACTCCTAATAACATCATCTTCAGTTAAATCTTTTATAGATTCATAAAAAAAACTATTTAATTTGCTTAACTCATATTTGCTATTACTAGAAAATACCAATTCATCTAAAGAAGTTAAAAAAATATCTGCTTTAATTTTTTTTGCGAGTTCCTTAAGGAAACTATTAATAAACGATTGATTTTTATCTATAATTGAATACTTTTTTAATTTTATTGAGTCATCAGCATTAAGAAAAATTTCTAACAAATCACCTGATTTTATATGAAAACTTTTTCTAATTTCTTTAGGAATTACTATCCTACCTAATTCATCAACTCTTCTAGTTATTCCTGTTTTTTTCATCTTATTCATCCTCTCTTTATTAAGATGTTTAAAATGAAAAAAATTATTCAAAAATGTCAATCATTTCTAACAAATAATACATAAAATGTTTTGGTAAATTTCTAATATTTAAACTGATTTTTAAAAGTTTTCCGACATAATTTACTTTAAAATTTTGGTTTATTTTAAAAAGTGTTGATAAAAGTTTTGCTCCATTTATATTTTCTGATTTTTTCTCTTGAAATATTACAGTTATGTTATTTTCATTTTGTTGGACACTTAATACCCCACTTTTTTTAGCCTTTATTTCAAACAACTCTTCCATCATATATACAATGATACTTTCATCTAATCTTCCAAATCTATCTTCTAATTCTTTTCTTATACTTTCAAATTTTTCTTTAGAGTCTATTGTATTTATTTTCTTATGAATTTCTATTTTAATATCTTCACTATCAGCATATTTATCACTAATATGAGTAGCTACTTGAATTAAAGGCCTTTCATTTATAACTTCGTCTTCTTCTACTTTGTTTCCTTTTAATCTTTCTACCTCTTCATTTAAAATCTTTATGTACATATCATAACCTACAGAATCAATGAATCCAGATTGTTGAGCTCCTAAAATATCTCCGGCTCCTCTTATTGCTAAATCCCTAACGGCTAAAGCATAACCACTTCCTAGCTCCGTAAATTCCTTAATTGCAGATAATCTTTTTGTTGCTATATCACTTAATTCTTTATTTTTATTATACATTAAGTAAGCATATGCGATATTACTTCCTCTACCAATTCTACCCCTTATTTGATATAACTGACTTAACCCAAAGCAATCAGCATCAATAACTATTAAAGTGTTAGCATTCTGTATGTCTATACCTGTTTCTATAATAGTAGTACATACCAAAACATCATAATTTCCTAAAGTAAATTCCTCCATCGTATCCTCAATTTGATTTTTTGACATTTGTCCATGTACATAAGTTATTCTAGCTTCAGGAACAAGAGCATTTATTTCATATACTTTTTCTTCTATTCTTGACACATTATTATATAAAACAAAAACCTGTCCATTACGAGCCAACTCTTTATAAATTGCATCTTTTATAACCTGCTTATTTTCTCTTAATACATAAGTTTGAACAGGATATCTGTTGACAGGTGGAGTTTCAATTAACGAAAGACCTCTTACCCCAGTTAGAGACATTTGCAAAGTTCTAGGAATTGGTGTTGCTGATAAAGTTAATACATCAATAGAATTTTTTAATTTCTTGATTTTTTCTTTGTGGGTAACGCCAAATCTCTGCTCTTCATCAATAACAAGTAAACCTAAGTCCTTAAACTTAATATCTTTACTTAATAAGCGATGTGTTCCAATTAGTAAATCAACTTTCCCACTTTCTACATTTTTTAAGATTTCCTTTTTCTTTTTTGATGTTACAAATCTATTTAAAACTTCTATATTAACACCATAACCCATAAATCTATTAATAGCGTTTTCATAGTGCTGTTTAGATAGTATGGTAGTAGGACACAAAAAAGCTACTTGTTTTCCGGATTTTATTGCTTTAAAGATTGCTCTAAAAGCCACCTCTGTCTTGCCATAACCGACATCACCACATAAAAGTCTATCCATAGGATATGGTTTTTCCATGTCATACTTTATTTCATCAATTACTTTTAATTGATCTTTTGTCTCTTGATAATTAAAGTCATTTTCAAAATCATATTGTTCTTTATCATCTGGTAAAAAAGCAAAACCTGGAAGCAATTTTCTTTTTGCTGAGATTTCTAGTAATTCCTTTGCTATATCTCTTATTTTTCCTTTTATTCCAGCTTTTTGTTTAGCCCATTCGGTACCATTTAATTTGTTTAATTTTGGAACAGCACCCTCATTCGAAGAATATTTACTAATTAATTCTATTTTTTCAACAGGAATATAAAGTTTATCATTACCTTTATATTGCAAATATATATAATCCTTTTTTATTCCCTTAGATTCTAAAGTTACAATACCAGCATATCTTCCTATCCCATGTGAAAAATGGACAACATAGTCCCCTATTTTTAGCTTATCTAAACTTTTTATTTTTGTACCATATTTAAATTTATTTTTATATATAACTTTGTTTATTTTTCCATAAATTTCTAATGATGTTAAAAATACATAATCATTAACTATAAAACCATTACAAATTTTAAGTTTAATAATGTTTACATAATCCTCTTTAATGTTAGATAACGAAGTTATAATAGTTTCCATCTTAATTTTACTTACAAAATCAGTAATCAATTCTTCATTTTCTAAACTGATAATCACTTTTTTTCCTAATTTTTGTTGCTTTTCAATAAAACTCTTTAAGCGAGCAAAATTACCATTAAATTGATCTATTTCTGATGAATAATAACTATCAACAAGTTCAGAGTTTTTTATATAATTGTTAACACTTCTTATATCTACATAGTTGTTAGGAATTATTTTAATTAAATCATGCATATAATTAGTATCCTTAAAAACATCCGATTCTCTAAACTCAATAATTTCTTTAAGAAGATTTTCATATGCTAACTTAATATCATCTAAGTTTATAAAAAAAGTCATTTTATTTTTTAAATATTCATCTAATTTTGATACCTTATTAACTACCTTTGGTAGCAAACTTTGTCTACTAGGAATATCAGTTATGTTCTTTTCATTTATAAATTCAGTAAAAGGCAATATATCTAAATATTCTAACTTTTCAATTGACAATTGAGTATCTATATCAAACTTTCTAATTTCTTCTATAACATTATCGAAAAACTCTATTCTTATAGGCTGTTCTACACCGTATGGAAACATATCTAATATATATCCTCTATTTGCGTATTCTCCGGACTTAGAAACAAAATCAGTTTTTTCGTACCCCATCTGATTTAATTTTGTTAAAAGTTGGTCTCTACTTACTTCTTCTTTTTTTAAATTAATGGCAAGAGATTTCCATAAATCCTTTGAGGGTAAAAATCTTAAATAGCCCATTAAATTTGTAATTATAATCTTAGGAGAATCATTAATTAAACTATTTAAAGTTTCTATTCTCTTGACCATTAAATCAGGTGATATTGCTATAGCCTCACTAACCAAAAAATCATCCATGGGAAATAATAATACATCTTTTTCAGAATAAAATAATAGCTCCTTATATAGACTATTTGCCTCATATAATGTGTTTGTAACTATAAGTAAACTTAAATTATAAACACTAAAAAAATTCCAAACGTAAGTTGCTTGGACTTTTTTATTTAATCCTACTATTGATGTTTTTCTATCTAAATTTAACTTGCTTTTAAATATCTCGTTAAACATATTTTCACCTTAAATTTATAATTTATTTTGTTTGCCATTATATTTATTCATTAATTCACCAAAAGGAGTCCTTACAGATTCTAAAACAATATTTGCAACCGTTTCTATAACTGGTTTTAGTTTTCTTTGTTCTTTAGGAGTTAATTTAGATAATACATAATCTTTAGCGTCTACCTTAATATCACTAGAGATTCCAACTTTGATTCTTTTATATTCTTGAGTTTTTAATTGTTGTTCTATGTTTTTTAAACCATTATGACCACCAGATGAACCACGTTCTTTAAGTCTAATTGTACCCAATGGTAAATCTAGATCATCACTAATTATTAATATATCTTCTGTCTTTATGTCTAAGAAATTTACAAAATTAATCATTACATCCCCAGATAAATTAATAAATCTTTGAGGTTTTATAAATATAACCCTGCACATATCCCAAAAACAATCAAAATAAAGAGCACCATCTCTTTCTTTCCATTTGTATACTTCCATTTTTTCTGCCAAATTATCTAATACCATAAAACCTATATTATGGTGCGTATTATTATATTTTTTACCTGGATTACCTAAACCTACAACCAATTTAATTTTCATATTACTCTCCTTTTGAAAAAATATCTTTTATTTCTTTAGTATAATTTCCGTTTTTTTCGTGTACAATTATATTTTTCTCTACTATTAAACCAGATTTACCATTTTTTGAACCTTCTATCATAACCAAATTAGAATTACTATTTTGTTTTGAATAAACAAACTGAATTCGCTTAGGCTCAATATTATTATTCTTCATTTTATATATAATATCACAAAGTCTATCTGTCCTATGAATAATAGCTATTTTTCCGCCATTTTTAAGAATTTTTTTCGCAACTTTAAAAATATCATCTAAATTCAAATTAATTTCATGTCTTGCAATAGCTTTTGTTAAATTAGGGTTAATCTTTGAATTCAAACTATATTTAAAATACGGTGGGTTACAAGTTATTAAGTCAAAACTATCAGTTTCATAATCTTCTAATATATTCTTAACATCCTTATTAATGATTTTGATTTGACTTTCCAAATCATTAATAAGGATACTCTTACAAGCCAATTCATACACTTCTTTTTGCAATTCAACCCCAATTATATGCGCTTTAGTTTTAGTACTTAAAAAAAGAGGAATGGGAGCGTTTCCTGTGCAAAAGTCAATAATTTTTTGTTTATCAGTTACTTTAACAAAATTTGCTAGTAACACAGAATCCAAAGAAAAACTAAACCATTCTGTATTTTGAACTATTTTCAAATTTCCATAATTAAGCAAATCATTTACAACTTCCATATTTTTATTATACCTCTATTTTTACAATTTCATCTTCAAGCTTTATTTTATATATCTTATTTAAAATATCTATTTCCACCACTTCACATTGCTTTCCATTATAATCAACAAATTGCCCAACTTTTGGTAATTCTTTTTTATTTTCAGTATAAATATCATCTTCATAACCCAAACAGCATAATAATCTACCACAAACCCCATTTATTTTAGTGGGATTAAGAGCAATTCCCTGATTTTTAGCCATATTTATTGAAACACTGTCAAAATTTGATAAAAATTGTGTACAACATAAAATTTTACCGCATGGTCCTAATCCACCTATCTCTTTTGCCTTATCCCTAACACCAATCTGTCTTAGTTCTATTCTCGTTTTAAACTTTGCAGCTAAAATCTTCGCTAGTTCTCTAAAGTCAACTCTTTCATCAGCTATAAATTTAAAAATCAACTTTTTTCTATCAAAAGTATAGGAAGCATCAAACAATTTCATTAAAATTTCATTTCTAGCAACAATTTTTTGAGCATATTCCAAAGCTTTATTTGACTCTTTTATATTATGAGCATTTATTTTTTTATCTTCTTCGGTAGCTATTTTAATTATGTTTTTTAAAGGTAAAAAAACATTTTTTTCTTCTTGCTGCATTATTTCTGTAACAGCCTCTCCATACTGAAGTCCTCTTTCTGTTTCTACAATAACATAATCATCTTTTTTTATATCAAGTCCGTTTGGAGAAAAATAATAAATTCTATTACTGTTTTCAAACTTAATTCCTACTACTTTTACCATCATTTATTTCTCCTATTCTAAGTATTAAATTTGTTAAAAATAATAACATATTAATATTATATTTTAATTCTTCTACGCTGTCTAACAATAAACTAATTTTTTTAATTATTATATCTTGTGACTGATTAACTTTAGAATTTAATAATTTGAATTCATCATTTTTAAAGTAAACAATTTTTTTAAACAGAGTATTATTTAAAAAATCCATATATACATATAAAAATACACTTATAGCTTCATTAAATTTATTCCTATCAGTAAATTTATCTATAAATTTACTTTTCAAATTACACAAAGCATAATCATAATTAAGTTCTATTTCCTCTATCAAATTTAAAACTATATCAATTTCATCTTTTGAAAGTTCTGATATATCATATATGTTATATTCTTTTTCCTTATTGTTAAGTTTAATGATTTGACATCTAGAAATTATAGTTTTTAAAACAAGATTTAAATTTGTTGTAGTAAATATTGCAACAGTTCTACTATCTGGTTCTTCTATAAATTTTAATAAACTATTAGCAGCAGAAGCATTTAATTTTTCTACATCATGTATTATATATACTTGATTTTTAGCTTCTATTGGTTCTTTTTGAAAAGTATTTTTAATTTTAAGAACCTCTTCTTTTTTTATAACTAAATTTGGTGTATCTAAAATCAATAATTCATTAAATTCTCCATGATCAATTCTTTTACAGATGTTACACAAATTGCAATCAATTCTATATTTGTTTGGACAAATAATAGTTTTAGATAATACCAAGGCACATTTTTTTAATTCTTCTTTTGAATTGCAATACAAAATATATGCCTGAGAGTTAGTATTTTTATTTATGATATTATCTATTATTTTATTAAATATATTTTGATTTTCTACATACTGTATAGCATCCATTTTTACACCTCAAATTTAAAAATTAACAAGAAGAAAAATAACCATACCAATCATTCCAGGAACGTCGAAAAGCGACGCTATCAGAATAGTTATAATGTTTATTGGTATCATAATATTAAGTGACGACAAAAAAATATTATAACCAAATAACAGAATCATTCCAAATATAAGTTTCTTTATTATTTTAAGTACAATGTTTAACATATTATCACCATAGTAAAAAATATGTTAAAAAAATGATTTTTATTCTAATTCACTTCTGTTTTCTATAGCCATTTCCAAAGTCAAATTATCTAAATATTCTATATCAGCACCTATTGGCACACCTTGAGCTATTTGTGTGACTTTTACAGCACTATTTTCTAATAATTTTCTAATGTACAAAGCCGTAGTATTACCTTCTATTCCTGGTCTTAATGCTAAAATGATTTCAGAAATATTTTCATCTTTTATTCTTTTGATTAATTTTAAAATTGTTAAGTCTTCAGGATTTACCCCATCTATAGGTGAAATAAGTCCTCCTAATACATGGTATTTAATTTTACTGGAAAAAGCTTTTTCAAAAACAAAAACATTCTTTTGTTTTTCAACAACACATATAGTGTGAGCGTTTCTATTTTCATCGCCACAAATCAAACAAATGTTTGATTCCATTAAACAACCACAAATAGGACAAGTAGATATCTCATGTTTTAAATTTTTTATTATGCTAGAAAACTCTTTCAATTTATCTTCTTCCAAATTTAATATTGAAAAAGCATATCTTTCAGCAGTTTTTTCACCCACGCCTGGCAACAATTTTAGAAAATCAATTAAATTTTGTAAAAATTTTGGGTATATCATTTTTAAAACAAACTACTAAAAGCACCCGCTTGATTACCAAGCTTATCGCTTATTTCTTTATTAATCTTATTTATAGCATCATTTGTAGCAATAACAAACATATCTTCTAAAATTTCTAAATCATCTTTATCCAAACCATCTTTATTTTTTATTTTGACAGAGAGCATTTCTTTTTTTCCATTCATTTCAACTTCAACCAATTCCGAATCACCTTTAAAAGTCATTGATTCAATCTTCTTCTTTGATTCCATAATATTTTTTTGCATAGATTGAGCCTGTTTCATTAAACTTTGTAAATTCATAATTATTAATCCTCCATTTCAATTAATTCATAAAATTCATTTACTGATTTTTTTTCATCATATTTTTTTATTTTTTCTAACAATTCTTTTTCATCAATAATATTCAATTGATTTCTTTTGGCTTTTTCAGCATACATAGGCCTTACTTTTTGCCAATACTCATCAGTTATATATACAATTTTATAATTTGATGAGAAAACCTTATTTATTAGTTCTCTACTTTTATCATAACATTTTTCAAGTTTATTTAAAAGTAAATTTGAAGAAACGGTAATAATAATACCATTTTTCGAAGCAGCAATAGGTTTTGAATCGCAAAGAATATTACTTATTGTTTTATAATTTGTATCTATAAGATATTCTTTTATATTTTCCCACAAATCGTTTATATAATTAATATCATTTTTTGTAGACTGCGTCAAAATGTTATTTATTCTTATTTGTTTTAATTTTCGAATATTTTTATTTTGATAATTCAATGATTCATCATCTGTTTTTTCATCTAATGTTTCACGTGGAACATCAAAATTATTTTCTTTTTTTTCTGATGTTTCACGTGGAACATTAACGTGATTTTTTTCTTCGGAGTTTATTTTACTACTAACTTTATTTTTTTCTCCATCTAAATTATCAATTAATCCAACTAAACTTATTTCAATTAAAATCTTTTTAAAATCAGTGCTTTTTAATTTTAATATCAATTCAGAAATAGCATCTGCAATTTTATATAAATTTGTATCATTAGTTTTTTCAAAAATTTCAATTTCTTTTTTTTCTAGTGATGACCTATCATTTGTTTTTAAACTAATGATTAATTGACGACATATTTTTAACAGTTTTTGAAATAAAATATTGAAATCCTTACCCTTATTTCCAAAATAATCAATATCGCTTAAAATTTGTTTGTAGTCTTTTTCTAAAATTTTTAAAAAGAAACTATATATTTCTTGATCAGAGGGACTACCTGATAATTCATTTATATCAGAAACTGTAATTGTTTTTTCGGAAAAAGCAAATGCCTGATCTAGCAAACTTATTGAATCCCTCATCCCTCCTTGAGAATTAATTATAATTTCTTCTAAAGCCTCATCTTCTATACTTATTTTTTCATTTTTTATAATATTTTTCAAGCATTCTTTCATACTTATGTTAGAAATACTTTTAAAATCAAATCGTTGACATCTAGAAATAATTGTTGATGGTAATTTTTGCGGTTCTGTAGTTGCTAATATAAAAATTATATATTCAGGTGGCTCTTCTAAAGTTTTAAGCAAAGCATTGAAAGCCCCAATAGAAAGCATATGAACCTCGTCAATTATATATACTTTATATTTTGAAAAAGAAGGTACTAAATTAACTTTACTTTTAATTTCTCTTATTTCATCGACACCGTTATTAGATGCCGCATCTATCTCTATAACATCTGGATTTTTATTTTCGTTAAATAATTTGCAATTTTCGCACTCATTGCATGCATCACCATTTGTATTGTTTAGACAATTAATGGCTTTCGCAAATAATTTTGCACAGCTAGTTTTACCAGTACCTCTAGGCCCTGTAAACAGATATGCATGTGCTAACTTTTTGTTTTTTATTATATTTTTCAAAGTTTTAACTATAACTTCTTGACCATAAACTAAATCAAAAGTTTTTGGCCTATATTTTCTGTACAATGTTTGATACATAGTAGTCCACCACCTATAATATTATACCATTTTAATTTATTTTTTTATTATCTTTTTGACTTAAAAAAGCTTTTTAATAATTCAGTTGTTTCTTTCTTTATATACTTGAGATTAATGAATTCAACTTTATTGGATATTTTATTTTCTTTTTGTGTTGAAAAATAAATTTTTTTTATTCTAGCTGCTTTAATTGCATTAATGCACATTTCACAAGGTTCTAATGTTACGTATATACTACAATCATTTAATCTCCAATTTTTTAATTTTTTTGAAGCTTTTTTGATAGCAATTAATTCCGCATGCATCAAAGCACATCTTTTTTTTTCTACTTTATTATAAGCTTTTGATATAATTTTATTTTCTTTAACAATAATAGCACCAACAGGTACTTCTCCTTTTTTATAAGCTTTTTTTGCCAATTTATAAGCTTCATTCATAAATTTTTCTTCCATAATTATCTTCCTAATCATATATGTTTCACGTGAAACATTATCGCAAAATAAAAGCACACACGAAAAGAGGTTATTAAGGCTGCTATTTTTCAATCCTGACCTGGTTCTAACTTTTCCGTTGTGCAATATTATTATATTATACTTTAACAAAAAATTCAAGAAAATGTTTCACGTGAAACATAAAAAAAGACTGTTATTCAGTCTCTTATTGCTCAATATCTTCTTTTTCTACAACAGATACAGTGGAAACTTTTTGACCATCCTTTAAATTCATTAATCTTACTCCTTGAGTCACTCTGCTCATTTTAGAAACATTATCTAAGGAAATTCTTATTATTATTCCTAAATTAGTAATTATCATTAAATCTTTATCTGGTGTTACAGCTTTAAATGTAACTATGTTTCCGTTCTTTTCTGTTATATTTATTGTTTTAACGCCTTTACTTCCACGGTGTGTTAGTCTATATTCATCTATTCCTGTTCTTTTTCCGTAACCATTTTCTGTAACAACTAATATTTCATGACTATCATCAGCTATTTCTGCGCCAACGCAGTAATATCCTTCAATTAATTCTATACCTTTAACTCCAGATGCTGTTCTTCCCATTATTCTAACTTCATTTTCGTTAAATCTTATCATTCTTCCGTTGTTAGTAGCAATAATTATATCATTATTTCCAGTTGTAAAATGGACAGATATAACTTCATCATCATCTTTTAAAGTTATTGCTATCTTACCGTTAGCCCTAATATTTTGAAATTCTTGAACGTTTGTTCGTTTAACTAAACCTTGCTTTGTAGCTATCATTAAGAATTTATTGTTTTCATCTTGGTTATCAACCAAAATTGTATTAATAGTTTCTTCTTTTTCTAAAGGTAATAAATTAACTACCGGTAATCCTTTTGACTGCCTACTATATTCAGGAATTTCATAACCTTTAAGTCTATAAACCTTACCTTTGTTTGTGAAAAACATAATATAATTGTGTGTAGTTCCAGATTTTAGAATTTCAACAAAATCTTCTTCGTTAGTTGCCATTCCTTTGACTCCAACTCCACCCTTATTTTGCAATTTATAAGTGTCCCTAGGCATTCTTTTTATATAACCTTTATTAGTCAATGCAACAACTATATCTTCTACAGGTATCAAAGATTCATCTTCTATAAAGTCTATTGCAGTCATGTCTATATTAGTTCTTCTTTCGTCTGCATATTTATTCTTTATTTCAAGCATTTCCTTTTTTATAACTTCCAAAATCTTAGTATCACTTGAAATTATTTCAGTTAATTCTGATATTAATTTCATTAATTCAGAAATTTCTTCTTCTATTTTAGATTTTTCTAAACCTGTTAATCTTCTTAACTTCATTTCTAAAATAGCTTGAGTTTGTTCTTTAGATAAACCAAATTTTGAAATCAATAAATTAGCTGCTTCTTCATCAGTTTCTGAGCCTCTTATTATCTTTATTACTTCATCTATATGATCTAAAGCTATTTTTAAGCCTTCTAATATATGTAATCTTGCTTTATATTTTTTTAAATCAAATTGACATCTTCTATATATAACGTCTTTTTGATGATCAATATATTTTTCTAGTATTGTTTTTAAGCCTATTGTCTTAGGACTACCATCTACAAGCATTAAAAAGTTAATACCAAAAGATGATTGTAATTGTGTATGCTTGTATAGATTGTTTAAAACTACTTTAGCATTAGCTTCCTTTTTTAAGTGGATAACTATTTTTATGCCCTCTAAAGCTGATTCATCATGTAAATCTGCAATTCCTTCTATTACTTTATCTCTAACTAATTCTGCAATTTTCTGAATAAGCATTTTTTTATTAACTTGATATGGAAGTTCAGTAATAACAATTTTACTTTTTCCTTTATCTTCTTCTATTGAAACTTTAGCTCTAACAATAATTGTTCCTCTACCAGTTTCATAGGCTTTTTTTATACCGCTATTTCCTAGTATTGTTGCTCCAGTAGGAAAATCAGGACCTTTTATGTATTGCATTAATTCAGAAACAGTTATATCTGGATTATCAATATAAGAAACACATCCATCTATTACTTCTCCTAAGTTGTGTGGAGGAATATTTGTTGCCATACCAACTGCTATACCCATGTTACCATTTACTAAAATATTAGGAAACCTACTTGGTAATACTACAGGTTCTTTTCTTTGACCATCGTAATTATCTGTAAAATCAACAGTTTCTTTATTTAAATCCCTTAGCATTTCCATAGAAACTTTAGCCAATTTAGCTTCCGTATAACGAGAAGCAGCAGCAGAATCACCATCTATCGAACCAAAGTTACCATGTCCATCAACAAGCGCGTGCCTATAAGTAAAATCTTGTGCCATACGTACCATCGAATCATATATAGCTGCATCACCATGAGGATGGTAATGACCCATTACAGCACCTACTGCATTAGCACTTTTTTGATGCTTCTTATCTGGTGTCATTCCCTCTTCATAAAGCGTATATAATATTCTTCTATGAACAGGTTTTAATCCGTCTCTTACATCTGGTATTGCTCTTGCTACAATTACGCTCATAGAATAATCAAGAAAGGATTCTTGCATTTCATTAACTATATTAACTGATATTTTTCTATCATTATCATTCATCTTATACACCTCCTCCTATATATCTAAGTTTGCAACATTAAGTGCATTATCTTCTATAAATTTTCTTCTAGGTTCTACTTCTTCACCCATAAGTAATTGGAATACTGCATCAGCGCTCATAGCATCTTCCATATTAATTTGTTTTAGAACCCTATTTTCTTTACCCATTGTTGTTTCTCTTAATTCAGAAGGGTCCATTTCTCCTAAACCTTTCATACGTCCAATTTCAAATTTTGTATTTTCTGGAAGTGAATTCAAATATTTATCTCTTTCATCCCTATCTAATACATATTTTATGGTTTTTCCGTGCTTTATAGAGTATAAAGGAGGCTGGGCAGCATATACATGTCCTTTTTCTATAAGAGGTCTAAAATAACGATAAAATAGCGTTAGAAGTAGTGTTCTTATGTGAGCTCCATCTACATCGGCATCGGTCATAATAACAATTTTGTCATATCTTAATTTTTCTATATCAAATTCATCGCCAATACCTGTACCAAAGGCAGTAATAATCGTTCTAATTTCTTCATTTCCTAAAATTTTATCTAATCTAGCCTTTTCTACATTTAAAATTTTACCTCTTATTGGTAAAATAGCCTGTGTTATAGGATCTCTACCTGATTTTGCAGATCCCGCAGCACTATCTCCCTCCACTATAAATATTTCAGATATAGAAGGATCCTTAGAACTACAATCTGTAAGTTTTCCCCATTGATTAGTAAGTTCTAACCCACCTTTTCTTCTGGTTAATTCTCTAGCTTTTTTAGCAGCTACTCTTGCTCTTGCTGCAGTTAACGCTTTTTCTATTATTTGTTTAGCTTGTTCTGGATTTTCTAACAAAAATCTTTCAAAACCTTCTCCAAAAACATCATCAGCTATTTTTCTTACTTCACTATTACCTAATTTTGTTTTTGTTTGACCTTCAAACTGTGGATCAGGGTGTTTACAAGAAACTATCATGGTAAGCCCTTCTCTTACATCATCACCAGTCAAAGAATCTTCGTTATCTTTCAAAATTTTATTGTTTCTTGCATAATTATTAATAATCCTTGTTAAAGCTCTTTTTACACCATCCTCATGGGTTCCACCTTCATGAGTATTAATATTATTCGTAAAAGAATATATATTAGATGTATAACCAGTATTATACTGAAGTGCAACTTCAATAGAAATACCATCTTGTTCTCCTTCTAAGTGAACAATTTGATCATGAATAACTGTTTTATTCTTATTTAAAAAAGCTACGTACTCACTAACTCCACCTTCATAAACAAAAATTTCTTTTTTAGGTTCTAACTCACGGTCATCAATTAATATAAGTCTTAAACCTTTATTTAAGAATGCAAGTTCTCTAACTCTTGTTTTTAAAATTTCATAGTCATAAACTGTAGTTTCTTTAAAAATTTCTGGATCTGCTTTGAATGTAACTGTTGTACCTGTTCTATCAGGAGAACACTTATCAATAACTTTTAAAGGTTCTACAGTATGTCCACCATTTTCAAAACGTATAAAATATACTTGACTGTTTTGATATACTCTAACTTCTACCCAACTTGAAAGTGCATTAACAACCGATGCACCAACGCCATGAAGACCGCCAGATACTTTATATCCGCCACCTCCAAATTTACCTCCAGCATGAAGTACCGTATAAACTGTTTCTACAGTAGAAATTCCAGTTTTTTTATGAACCCCTGTAGGAATACCACGTCCATCATCTTTTACTGTTATAGAATTATCCTTATTGATTATAATTTCAATATCATCACAATAACCAGCTAAAGATTCATCAATAGCATTATCAACTATTTCCCATACCAAGTGATGTAATCCAACTGAACTTGTGGAACCTATATACATTCCTGGTCTTTTTCTAACCGCTTCAAGTCCTTCTAAAACCTGAATATCAGATGCGTCATAATGTTGCTTATTTTCTTCCATTATTCTCCCTCCTTAACAACCTTTCCATTATCTAAAATGTAAATATCAGATTTTTCTTTTAAATCATTACTTATATTATTTATTTCTGTAGTGGTTATAAAAATTTGAGTATTATCTTTAAAATACTTTATAATATTATTTTTTTTAAAATCATCTAATTCACTAAATATATCATCTAATAAAATTATAGGGTATGTTTTATTTTCTTTTATAAAAACTTCTATTTCGGATAATTTTAAACTTAAAATAGATAATCGTAACTGTCCTTGGGAACAAAACGATGTAACATCATTATTATTTAAATATAATTTAAAATCATCTTTATGACATCCTATTAATGTAGTTTTTTGAAGAATTTCAGTTTGAAAAACATTTTTAAATTTGTTATTTATATTTTTAATTAAATTTTCATCTTTTAAGTCGTTTTCCTTTATAAAACTCTTATATTCAATTACTAAATCTCCCATTCCTGATATAAAATTAAAAATTTGGGAAAGATATTTATTTAATTCCTTAACAAACTTATATCTTAATTTGATAATTTCAATGTTTTTTTGTATTAATTTTTGGGTTAAAATATCAAAATAATTTTCATCTATTATGGAATTATTTCGTCTTTTTAAATACTCATTTCTCTGTTTTAATAAAATATTATATTCTTTTAGTAATATTATATAATTTTTATTTAACTGTGAAATTTCAATATTAAGAAACCTTCTTCTTAAATTTGGGGATCCCTTTATTATTTCTAGATCATCTGGACAAAACATAATCACTTTTAGTCTTGAAAGATAATTACTTATCTTTTTTTGAACTAAATTATTTACCGACACTTTTTTTCCTTTTCTATTTAAAACTATAGATAAATAATTTGGATACCCTCTATCATCATTAAAAATACCAGATACCCTAGTAAAAAGACTATTATTTTCAATCAAATTAGTTTCATCATTAGTTCTGTGGGATTTAGTTAAAGCTAGAAAATAAATACTTTCTAATATATTAGTTTTTCCTTGGGCATTATTTCCAATAAAAATATTAATATTCTTTTTAAAATCTAATTCAACCTTAGAAATATTTCTAAAATTACTTAATTGCAAACTCTTCAAAAACATAATTCAATATTTTAATGCCCATATTAACCACCTACATACCTTTGTAGTACACTACTACATACAATGTAATTATACCACAAAATAAGCTTAATTTAACAAATAATAAAAAAAATACATAAGTTTATGCATTTTTTTTAAGTCTTTTATTTAATATTGACTCTAATCTGCTAGCTCGTAAAACCTGATTATCAAAAATAGGATAAGAAATTTCTATTTTTATATGTTTTCCACAGGAAAAATAAACTATTGTATCAATTCCACTTTCCACATATTTATTAATATCTTTTAATGCTATCCAGCAACAACTTTCTAACCTAGGAGATGAGGTAGGAAAAAAAATAATTTGCCTACTCTCCTCTACTATTATAGGAGATTTATGAGTAACTCCCATTAAATATTTAGTACCATTAAATCTTCCTTGGTAAGAACTCCCAAAAAATTTACAACTATAATCTATTATTTTCATTGGTGCCAAATTAATAATTAACTCATTATTTTTTTCTATTATTTTACTTTTATTATTTTCCACAGGAATAATAGCTAATGTTGATTCATTTATTTCATAATTATTCACAATATTTCCTCCTTAAAAATTTTTTTACTTATTATCCACATAAAAATTAAAAAAAATGTCATATTTTAATAAAAAAAAGAGCTTTTTGCTCTCAGACTGTTGACAAATAAATTTTGTTAATAGTCTTTTTATTTTATTAAAAATGATGTATAATATAAGTGTAAGGTCGCTTTATATTACCTAAAAAAAGCTTACAAACCTTACTTTTTTTATAAAAAAATGGTATAATTAATATAGGTAATATAAAGAAAGTAAGTGATAAAATGTTAACAAAAAGACCAAAAAGACAATATTCAAGTGAAATAGTAAATTTGGAAGATATGGTACCACAAGACCATTTTTTAAGAGTAATAGAAAAACATTTTGATTGGAACTTTGTATATGATGAAGTCGAAAAACTATATTCTAAAGTTGGACGTAAAAGTATTGATCCAGTAGTTTTAGTGAAGATTCATATATTAAAGTTCCTTTTTCATGAAGATAGTTTAAGAAAAACATATGAAAACTTAAAATATAATAATTTATACAGGTGGTTTATCGGATATAACTTATGTGAAGATGTACCTGATCATTCAACATATTCTCAAAATTATAAAAGAAAGTTTTGTAAATTAGAAAAGGATTTGTTACAAACCGTGTTTGATAAAGTAATAGAATTGTTAATAGATTATAATTGTTTAGATATGACTGCAGTGTATATAGATTCAACTCATACAAAAGCATATGCTAATAAAAAGAAGAATCATAAAGAAATGGTAAAAATAGAAGCAAAAAAATATCAAAAAGAACTAGATTTAGAAATAGCTTTAAAAGGCTTACATGAAGAAAACTTAACAGAATAAGAATATTTGGAAGAAGTAGAAAGAATCGTAAAATGTAATGAAGAAGTTGATACAGTTGAAGTTATTGGTGAAAAAGAAATAATAGTAAGTAATGTAGATAAAGATGCTGGTATGTTATATAAAAGTGATAAAGAAAAGATGTTTGGATACAATACAAGTGTAATATGTGATAACAATAATTATATATTGACTGTTGATACAAATGGAAGTAATGTTCATGATTCAGTTTCTTTTTATGATTCGTTTGATAATTTAGTAAATCACTTTGATATAACTAATATAAAATATTTTGTAGGAGATGCTGCATATTTCACTCCACACATATGTAAAACAGTAATAGATTTAGAAATGATACCAGCTTTTCCATATTCTAGAATCGGATATAGAAAAAATTATTTTAAGAAATATGAATTTGTATATGATGAATATAATGACATTTATATTTGCCCAAATGAAAAAGATTTAATACCAACAGGAAGAATAGATAAGAATGGATATAAAATATATAAAGCTAATGAACATGATTGTTCAAAATGTCCATTTAAAAATCAATGTACAAAAAGTAAAGCAAAAAAAATCTTAAGACATGTATGGGAGGAATATAAAGAAATGACTAATGATTATAGACATTATGATGATGTAAAAGATGCATACAAGCAAAGACCACAACATATTGAAAGAATCTTTGCTGATGGAAAAATGAAGTATGGACTTAGAAGTACATACTTTAGGACAAAAGAAAGGGTTCATCGAGAATTAACCCTTCTTTATGCGTGCATGAATTTGAAAAAATTTGCACTACACCATTATGTCTAGTATAGAAATATACTAGATATTTTGTTATATACAAATTTTTTGCGAAAAAAAAGACAAATAAGTCTTCTTATAGACTTATTTGTCAACAGTCTGAGAGCTTTTTGCTCTTTTTTTAATATGTTTTAATAGGTAATATTAATTGTAATAATGTACTATCTTCTTCATCTAAAATGATAATTGGTTGTACATCATTATTAAAATTAAGAATAACATTCTTACTTTGTACTGTTCTTAAAGCATCCATCATAAATTTTGAAGAAAACGCTATCTTTATATTTTTATCATTATTTTTTTCTATTAGCATTTTTTCCTCTACTTTTCCAATTTCTGGTGAATTTGAAGAAACAATAAGTTCATTATCATTACATTCAAATTTAACTATATTTTTATCTTTTTCACTAGTTAATAAAGCTGCCCTATCTATGACATTATAAAATTCTGATGCTTGAACCTTTATAATTAATTCAAACGATGAAGGAATTAAACGATTTACATCTGGAAAAGAACCACTCAAAACTCTTGACTGAAATAAAATATTATCAAACTTAAATAAAACTTTATTAGAAAAAACATGCATTTCAATATTATTTTCATTATCTTCTATAATTTTAGTTAATTCAATCAAATTTTTTCCTGGAATAACAATATTTATATCTTCATTTACTTCATGATTTAAATTAATATGTTTTTTTGCTAATCTATAAGAATCTGTTGCTACACATTCTAATTTATTATCTACTATTTTAAAATTAATCCCTGTTAAAACTGGTCTTGTTTCTTGGGTTGAAACTGCAAAAGAAGTTTTATTTATTAAATTTTTAAATTCTTCTTTCTTTAATATAATAGGTTCTTTCTTTTCTTCAATATTTAAATTAGGAAATTCTTTAGCATCCATACAATTTAAATTAAATTCAGAGTTTCCACAAGATATTAAAACTTTTATTCCATCTAGCAATTCAAAAGTAATAATTTTTCCTTCTAATTTTCTAATTATTTCTAAAATATATTTACCTTGAATAACAGTACTACCTATTTCATCAATATTTTCTAGTTTATCACAAGGTATAAAAGATTGTATACTTATATCATTATCACTAGCACTTAGTAATAAACCGCTATTTGTTAAATCAAATTTAATCCCAGATAATATAGGTATTAAATTTTTACTTGATAAAGCTTTACTTACTGAATTTAAGTTTTGTAATAAAATTTCTTTCTTAATATTAAATTTCATAATTATTCTCCTTTATATATAATGTATTTTTATTATTACTGTGGATAAGGTGGAAAACTATAAAATTTACCATAAAATAAGCAAAAAATTATAATTTTTAATCCACAAGATTAGTTGAAAATTATAAATTAATCCACAACTATTATTAAATCTTACTTTTTAATCCATCAATTATTATTTTAAATTGTGGATTACTTTTTATTTCGTTATCTATTTTATCTACAGAGTGCATTATGGTAGAATGATCTCTACCACCAAATTGAATTCCTATTTTAGGAAAAGATTCATCTGTCATTGTTCTACATAGATATATAGCTATTTGTCTTGGAAAAGCAATTGATGCCTTTCTCTTTTTTGATTTTAAGTCTTCAACCGTTATATTGTAATACTCTGCAACAACTTGTTGAATCTTTTGAATATTATTCTTGGTAAAAGATGACTTAGATAAATAATCTTTTAAGGCATCAATAGCTAGTGTTAAATTAATATCACTTGTGTTAAACATTGTTGCATAAGCTATAACCCTTGTAAGAGCCCCTTCTAGTTGTCTTACGTCAGAATCACAATTATTTGCTATGTAAGCAATAACATCATCATTAATCGAACTAGAAAGATTCTGCCCTATTATTTTTTTATGTAGTATTTCTACCCTCATTTTATAATCAGGAGGATAGATATTAACGCTTAAGCCCCAATTAAATCTTGTTCTTAGCCTATCTTCTAATTTTTTCAAATCATCTGGTGATCTATCTGAAGAAATAATTATCTGTTTATTATCATCATAAAGATTATTAAACGTGTTGAAAAATTCTTGTTGTGTTTGGGTTGCGCCTCCTAAAAACTGTATATCATCAATAATTAGTACGTCAACTCCCCTATACTTATTTTTAAAACTATCAATATAATTAAAATTAGTTCCCGATTCGTCTTTTTTATTTAAATTGAGAAAATCAGATATAAATTGTTCACTTGTAACATATAATACTTTTTTATTAGAATTTTCAATAATAAAATTACCTATTGCATGCATCAAATGAGTTTTACCTAACCCACTATTTCCATATAAAAATAAAGGATTATAAGTTTTTCCTGGATTTTCAGCAACTGAAACAGCTGCCATATAAGCAAATTTATTACTATCTCCTACTATAAAAGAATCAAATGTGTATTTAGGATTTAAATTTGACTTTTCAGGAGTATTTAATGGAACTCCAATGGTTTCCACAGTAATAGCTACGTTTGTTTTAACTTCATCTTCAAAAACAAACTCAAAATCAAAACTAGTATTAGTAATTTCACTAAATACGTCACAAATTGTTTGGTACCATGTCTCTTGTAAACTTTTCTTTTGTAATGGTGAATCAACTAAAACCTTAGCGACATTATTATCTAGTGATAAAAGTTTTGTTGTTTTAAACCAGGTATCATAAGAAAGTGATGAAATTCTAGGTTTTAATTGTTGTAAAAAATTATCCCATAAGGAATCAATATTCATAATAACCTCCTTCCCCCTAAAAACAAGTTATTTACATATATTTTATCAAAAAAACTGTGGAAAAACAATTATAATTATTTAATAAATAATTTTCCACAATAGTTTTCCACAAGCTAAATAGCTATATTTCAACAAAATTCGACAAAATCCACCTTTCCACAAAAAAATTATATACACAGAAACTTTATCCATATAGAAGTTTTCCACAAGGTGTTAATAAACTTTGATATTATTTACTTTTACCATGTTTTAATAGTTGAAACTGTGGAAAACTATGTTGGAAAGTTTTTTCCACAAATTTATAAAAAAATGGTATCTGTTTATAAATAATTATAATTAAATCTATTTAAATAGTTAAAATTGTCTATTTATTACTTGTTTTAATTTGATAATTAAATTGTTGACATTTAATGGAATAAAACGTATAATAAACATGTTTAAAAGAGCTGGAGGTGGAAAAATATGAAAAGACCTTTTCAACCAAATAATCATAAAAAGAAGAAAACTCAAGGTTATTTATCTAGAAAACTTGCTGGTACAGGTATTCTAAATAAAAGAAGAGCAAAAGGACGTAAAAAATTATCAGTATAATCCCACTTATTTAGGTAAGTGGTTTTTTGTTATAAGGTGGTTTTTATGAAGAAAAAGAATATAGTTAAAGAAAAAAAAGATTTTGATAAAGCTTTTAAATTAAAAAATCAATATTTTTCTAAATTTGCATACCTTTATATACGTGATAATAATTTAGTAAGGGAAAGATTTGGAATTTGCGTTTCTAAAAAAGTAGGTAATGCAGTTATTAGAAATAAGGTAAAGCGAAGAATAAAAGATATAATTGATAAAAGTGAATTGCATTTTTTACCTAAAGATTATATAATTGTTTTAAAGAAAAGTGTTAAAGATGCTGAGTATTTAGATTTAAAAGATGATATAGTTAATCTTTTAAAAAAATCGAATGAAATTAGATAGGAGATTTAGACTAAATGAAAAAACTAAAAAAGATTGTAATGATCCTTTTAATTGTTTTTTTATTAACTGGTTGCACAAAGCAATTAGTTGTTGAAAAAACAAATGATAATGGAAAAAAAATTAAAGAGGTAGTTAAATACGAAAAAGGTGAAAATGCTACGGGGCAGGTACTTACAGAAAACATATTATGTAAACCTAAAGATAAAGAATTGGTTGATTTATATGAAAAAAATGGGGTAGATACGGAAAAGATAGTTGATTGTTCTTCATTTGTTCCTAAGATAGACTCAAAAAGTGGTATATGGGATAATTTATTTGTAAAACCTTTAGCTTGGGTTATTTTAAAGTTAGGGTACTTAATTAAAAATTTTGGTTTAGCTGTTATTTTAGCTGGTTTAATTATAAGACTTATTTTATATCCAGTTACTAACAAGAGTGCTATGCAGTCTGAAAATTTAAAAAAAGCACAACCAGAATTACAAAAGTTAGAAAAAAAATATGCTAATAAAGCAAATGATCAGCAAGCAATGATTCAAAAAAGCCAAGAAATGATGGCAATCTATAAAAAATATAATATTTCTTTATTTTCTGGATGTATAATAGCTTTTATTCAGCTTCCATTATTTATAGCTTTTTTGGAGGCTATAGGTAGAACTCCAGCTATATTTGAAGGTAGTTTTTTAGGATTACAACTTGGTACTACACCATGGTTTGCGATATCAAATGGTAATTATTTTTATATAATAATTCCAATAATTGTCTTCTTAGTAACTTATTATTCAATGAAACTTAATGCAACATCTGCTACTGATCCTTCAAATCCGGCAGCAGCATCAACAAAAATGATGATGAATGTAATGATTGGTGTTATTACTATTAGTTCATTTTCATTATCAACTGCGATTGGGTTATACTGGATTACTTCAAGTTTATTTACAGTTATTCAAAATTTAATCGTAATGAGGAGTGGTAATAATGCAAGCATTAAAAAATCATAATTTTGAAGGAAAAAATAAAGATGAGCTACTAAACTCGGCTTTAAAACAGTTGAATGCTTCTTTAGATGAGGTTTTCTACGATGTAAAAGAAAAAACAACAGGAAGTTTGTTTAAAACTAAAAAATTCTATTTAACTATAATTTTAAAAGAGGATTTAGTTGATTACATAAAGTTTTACTTAAAAGAAATCATAGAATTAATGGGACTTAAAACAGAATTCGAGATTCAAAAAAGAGAAAACTATATTAAAGTAAATATGATTTCAAATGATAGCTCAATTTTGATAGGTAAAAATGGAAGAACTATGTTAGCTTTACAAACTTTGTTAAAACAATCTATATTTAATAATTTAAATTTTAAAGTTAATATTATATTAGATGCTAATGATTATAAAGAAAGAAAAAATCATAAAATCGAAAGATTAGCTGTTAAATTAGCTAAAGATGTAAGAAAAACTGGTTTTGAAATAAAAATGGATAGTATGAATTCCTATGAAAGAAGATTAGTTCATAATGCTTTAACTGATTTTAACGGAGTTACGACAATAAGTGAAGGTGAAGAACCAAATAGGTATGTTGTCATAAAACCAGTAGAGAAATAAAAAATATTTCTCTTTTTTATTTTTTATTAAAATGATATAATACAACCAAGAAGGAAGTGAACTATATGGATGATACTATTGTTGCAATATCAACGGCTTTAGGAGAAGGGGCTATATCTATTATTAGGGTATCAGGTAATGATGCTATAAGGATAGTAAATAGTATTTTTAATGGTAAAGATTTAAATAAAGTAAGTAGTCATACCATAAATTATGGGTACATTGTTTATAAAGATGAAATAATAGATGAGGTTTTGGTATCAGTAATGAAAGCTCCTAAAACTTATACTAAAGAAGATGTAATTGAAATAAATACTCATGGTTCTATTGCGGTAGTTAATAAAATTATGGAAATTTTGCTGCTTTTAGGTTGCCGGTTGGCAGAGCCAGGAGAAATTACTAAGCGAGCTTTTCTAAATGGTCGAATTGACTTGACAGAAGCAGAAGGGGTTATGGATTTAATAAATTCTGAAACAGAATTATCAAGAAAAATAGCTATTAATGAAGTTTCAGGAAAGGTATCAGAGCTTATAATAGATTTAAGAGATAAAATCGTTAGTTTAATATCAAATATAGAAGTTAATATAGATTATCCAGAATATGAAGATATAGAAGTAGTTACCATTAAAAGGATAAAAGAAGAAGTAAAGGAAATGAAAGTAAAATTACAAGAGGTACTAAAACTCTCTTTAGATGGAAAAATTTTAAAAGATGGAATTAAAACAGTTATTTTGGGAAAACCAAACGTAGGTAAATCGAGTCTTTTAAATGCTTTATTAGAAGAAGAAAAAGCAATAGTAACTGATGTAAAAGGAACCACTAGGGATATTGTTGAAGGAAATATAATAGTAGGTGGTGTTAAACTTAATTTGATTGATACTGCTGGAGTTAGAAAATCTGATGATGTGGTAGAAAAAATAGGAATTGAAAAAAGTATTAATTTAATTAAAGAAGCAGAATTAGTTTTACTAGTATTAGATTCATCTGAAAATTTAACCGAAGAAGATATCTTTTTGCTTGATAAGACGAAAGATAAAAAACGAATTGTTATTATGAATAAAGTAGATTTAAAAGGTAATAATACGTATAATGAAGAAGTAATAAAAATAAGTGCAAAAAATAATATAGGGATAGAATTAATAAAAGATAAAATAAAACAACTATTTAATGTAGGAACATTTATGAATAAAAATTTAACTTTATTTACTAATGCAAGACAAATTTCACTTTTAAAATCTGCAATATCTTCTTTAGAGGATGTAGAAAAAGGTGCTAATGAAAATCTAGAAATAGATATGATAGAAATTGATTTAAAACTTGTATGGGAAAAACTAGGTGACATAATAGGTGCTAATTATACCGAAGAGTTAGTTGATAATTTATTTAGTAGGTTTTGTTTGGGAAAGTAATTGATTAATTTATTTGTGTATGTTACTATTTTATTAGGAGGTATAGTGTGGTAAAAGAAAAGAATATAGCGGTATCCTTACTTTTGATGATCGTTACATGTGGGATATATGGAATTATATGGTTTATAAATTTAACTGATGATGTAAGAACTATTAGCGGAGATAATAGACTTTCAGGTGGAAAAGCTTTATTATTTACTATATTAACTTGCGGAATATACTACTATTATTGGTCATATCAGATGGGAAAATCTATTTATAATGCAAATGTTAAATATGGAAAAACATCTGAGGATAATTCTGTTTTATATTTAATTTTGACAATTTTAGGTTTAGGTGTTGTTAATTATTGTTTGATACAATCAGAATTAAATAATTTTTCAAGTGTTAGTAAACTTGAAGGGTAACAAGATGAAAAAGAATATATTTAACAAAAAATATTCTTTTTCTCTTATTATAATTTTATTCTTTTTGTATTTTTTTATAGGTAAGGCAACTAAATTTTATATTCCTTGCATTTTTTATGAGGTAACTGGATTATATTGTCCAGGTTGTGGCATAACTAGGATGTTTATAAGTCTTTTTTCGTTAGATTTTTATAGTGCATTTAGAAGTAATCAGTTAGTTTTTTGTTTGTTACCTTTTTTACTTATATATTTATTTTTTGAAATTAGAGAACAATTAACTAATAAAAAAAATTTTTTAAATAGTAAAAATTATGATAAAGTTTGGTATATTTTAATAATTATAGCTTTAATATTTGGTATTTTAAGAAATACTAAATTATTTGAATTTTTAGCTCCGATAGAATTTTAAAGTTAATTTTTAATTAACTTTTTTTTAATAATGTTGTATAATACCAAAGAAATGAAGGTGATTAATTTGAATTATGAGGTTATTGTAGTTGGTGCAGGACATGCCGGTTGTGAGGCAGCTTTAGCAACTTCAAGATTGGAAAAAAAAACTCTTCTTATAACAATTAACAAAGAAAACATAGCTGATATGCCTTGTAATCCTTCTATAGGAGGTAGTGCAAAAGGTATTGTTGTAAGGGAAATAGATGCTTTAGGCGGAGAAATGGGGCGTAATGCGGATAAAACATTACTTCAAATAAAAATGCTTAATAAGTCAAAAGGTCCTGCTGTTAGAAGTTTAAGAAGTCAGGCTGATAAGGTGACTTATAAAAAAGAAATGATAAAAACGTTAGAAGCTCAAGAAAATTTAGAGATTAAAGAAGCTATTGTTTCTGATTTATTAGTAGAAGAAAATAAAATAGTTGGTATTACAACAGAAGATGGTGAAAGTATAAATTGTAATATTTGCATTTTAACTACTGGTACATATTTAAAAGCAGATATATTAGTTGGCGATAATAGAAAACCAGAAGGTCCCCATGGTGAAAAAAGAGCTAACTTCTTAAGTGATAATTTAAAAAAACTAGGATTTAATATTTTAAGATTAAAAACTGGAACTCCTCCAAGAATAGAAAGGTCTTCAATAGATTTTTCAGAGTTAAAAAGGGAAGATGGAGACGATGAAGAGTTAACTTTTAGTTTTGATAATAAAGTTTATTATGATTATAAAAATCAGGTTCCTTGTTATTTAACTTATACTAACGAGAAAACTCATAAAATAATAATGGATAATTTGAACAAATCAGCTATGTATGGGGGATTTTATGAGAAATTAGGAACTGGTCCTAGATATTGTCCATCAATAGAAGATAAAGTTGTTAGATTTAGTGATAAAGAACGTCATCAACTTTTTTTAGAACCAGAAAGTTTGTTTTATGATGATATTTATTTACAAGGTTTTTCAACATCAATGCCATATGATGTACAAGAAGAGATGGTGCATTCATTAAAAGGTTTAGAGCATGCAAAAATTTTAAGGTATGCGTATGCTATAGAATATGATGCTATTGATCCATTGCAATTAAAACCTTCACTAGAAACAAAACTAATAGAAAATTTATTTACTGCGGGACAAATTAATGGCACTTCTGGGTATGAAGAAGCAGCTGGCCAAGGTATTATTGCAGGAATTAATGCTTCACTTAAATTAGATAAAAAATCTCCTTTAATATTATCAAGAAGTGATGCTTATATTGGTGTTTTAATAGATGATTTGGTAACTAAGGGAACGATAGAACCTTATAGATTATTAACTTCAAGGGCTGAATTTCGCCTTCTTTTAAGAAGTGATAATGCAGATTTAAGGTTAAGTAAGAAGGCATATGAGATTGGCTTGTTAAGTAAAGAAAGATATGATAAACTTTTAAGAAAAGAAAATGATATAAAAAATCTTGAGGAAGAATTAAAAAATATAACTTTTCCACAGTATAAATGTAATTTGAGAGAATATTTGAAACGTCCTGAAGTAAAAATTATCGATTATATTGATAAGTTTAGTAAAAAATATGATAAGGAAGTTTTAGAGCAAGTTGAAATAAATTATAAATATGAAGGCTATATAACTAAAGCCAAAAAAGAAGCTGACAAAATAATCAAATTGGGTACAAAACAAATTCCTGATGATATAGATTATAGTAAAGTAGATAATTTGGCTACTGAAGCTAGGCAAAAATTAGAAAAGGTAAGACCTAGAACAATTGACCAAGCAACAAGAATAAGTGGTGTTAACCCATCAGATATAGCAATCTTAATGGTTTATTTAAAGAGGTATTATAATGAATAGTAAAAAATTTGTTGAAGAACTAACGAAATTAAATATAGAGGTAAATCAAGATAAATTAGACAAACTTAATTTATATTTTGAAAAATTAATAGAATATAATAAACATACTAATTTGACACGCATAACAGAAAAGAATGAAGTATATTTAAAACATTTTTATGATAGTTTAACAATTGTAAAAGCTATAAAACTTGATGATCAAACTTTATTAGATGTTGGAACTGGGGCAGGATTTCCTGGAGTAGTTTTAAAAATTTTTTTACCTAACTTAAAAATAACTTTGCTTGACTCATTAAATAAAAGAATAATTTTTTTAAAAGAATTAGTTAGTTTATTAGGATTAAAAGATGTTGAGATAGTTCATGAAAGAGCTGAAGAATTTGTTAAGAAAAATAGAGAAAAGTATGATATAGTAACTTCTAGAGCCGTAGCTAACTTAAGGGTATTATCTGAATTATGTTTGCCATTCGTAAAAACTAATGGTTATTTTATACCTTTAAAAGCAGATGCTACTGAAGAAATTAATGAATCTAAACGCACTATTAGTATTTTGGGTGGTTTTTTAGAGAATATAGTTGATTTTAAATTACCTCAAGATGCTGGAACACGTATGATTATAAAGATAAAAAAAGTTAGTTCTACAAATGTTAAGTATCCTCGCAAATTTAATGAAATTAAAAAAAAGCCATTGTAATAAGGGCTTTTTTATTGTATGATTTATTATAAGATAAGGGGATGGATAGTATGAATAATAATTTTAATAATGGAGATTTTATTTTTAAAAAAAATGATAATCAAACCACAAATCAATATCAAGTTTTTAATCCAGAAGTAGGTTTTAATTTTAATAATGACGAATTTAATCAAGCAGATATACCACCAGAATTAAATAGTATAAAAAATTTAGACGATTCATCTATTGTCACTGCACCTACTATGGATGCACTAGATCCTATTTATAACCCTAATCAAAGTCAAAATACTCAGTTAGATCGATTAGATGCTTATGAAAATGGTTATGGGTTTAATTTAAATAAACCTGCACAAAATTTTAATAATAATTCATCATCATATAATAGTGGTTATGATACACCTGGTTTTGTATTTCAAACTAATCAAGATAATTTTTCTAATAATAATGTTTTAGCTGGTAATCAAACATTATCTTCAGGAATAGAAAATTCTAATTTTATGCCAAACTATGGTATAGATGGAAATAATTTCAATCCTACTTTAAATGTAGGAATAGGTATGCAATCAGGAAATTCTTCTTTGCCAAATGTAGGTACTAATAATTTCATGCCAAGTTATGGAATGAATGCAAACTATTCTAATCCTGCCTTAAATACAGGAATGAGTATCCAGCCAGGGAATTCTTCTTTGCCAAGTGAAGGGACTAATAATTTCATGCCAAGTTATGGAATGCCAAGTGAAGGGACTAATAATTTCATGCCAAGTTATGGAATGAATGCAAGCTATCCTAATCCCGATTTAAATACAGGGATGGGTATGCAATCAGGAAATTTTTCAGTACCAAATGTGAATGGTGATAATCTAAATGTAAATCCTAATTTAAATACGGATTATTTAGGTATAACTTTAAATAATGATAGAAAATCTGAACAAGGTGAAATGTCGTCTACAAATAACTTGGATACTAATTTTGTGTCAAATGGAGCAATGAATACAAATTTTTCTGTACCACAAGCAAATGATAGTTTAGATTTAAATTATTCAGCTACAACGGTAGATAAAGATAATTTTGGTGATACAACTGATTATAATACTTCTGATGACAAAGATTTAGATGGTGGTAGTAGAACTTCTGAGCTTGAAGATTTAGAAAATAAGAATAATGAAGAGAATGAAACTAGTGATAATTTAGTTAATGCTGATAATATAAAAGAAAGTGAAGATGGGGATGAAAGTCACTCATTAGATGATTTAGGTATAGAAGAGTCTTATAAGGAGCCAGATAGTATGGAAATAATTGATTTTGATAGTGACTCTGGCGAAAAAGTTTCAGGTAATAGCTTAGAAGAAACAATAACAACAATAAAACAACTTATAAAAGAATTAGAAGAAAAAGGTATTAAGATAGAAGTAGAAGAATTTGATTTTGAAAAATTGTATCAAATAATAATAAAAATAGAAAAATAATAATGGAGGTTTAGGTTTATATGAAAATAGGAATTGCTAATGATCACAGAGCTTACAAAGTAAAAGAAGAATTAAAAAATATGTTAGATAATTTTGATATTATTGATTATGGTTGTTATTCTGAAGAAATGGTTGATTATCCTAAATTTGCTTTCAGATTAGCTGAAGCAGTAATTTCTAAAGAAATAGATTTAGGAATTGTAATGTGTGGTACAGGAATTGGTGTCTCTATAGCTTGTAATAAGGTTCGCGGAATAAGATGTGCAAAAATAGATAATTTATCCGAAGCTAAGTCAGCTAAAGAACATAATAATGCAAATATTTTAGCTTTTAGTGCTAGTTCACATGATGCCAAAGAAATAAAAAATATGATTGATATTTTTGTTAGTTCGACATTTAATACGGAACCTAGGTATAAAATAAGAATTAAGCAAGTAGAAGACTATGAGGATAAAAATGAGCATTAAACTTATTTTATATTGTTTATTTATTCCTTTTTGTATGTGGATTATAACTGCAACAAATTTGGATAGATGCTTTAAAAAGAATATGGTTATGCAAATTCATTGCTTGTATTTTATATTATCTTTAATTTGTTCTTATTTACTTGTTAATTTTTTTATGGATATATATGGTACAATTAGTACTTTATAAAGGAGATGCAAATGAAGAAAATTTTCTTTTTAACTTTTATAGTTATAGCTATTCCTTCTTTGTTAATAATATTATTAGATAAAGAAATTGTTAAAAAAATTAAATTTGGTATATATAGTAATAAAACAATAAAGGTTAAGAGATTAGAAAAAAATGAAATTCAAAATGTTCCTATTGAGGAATATGTTATTGGAGTAGTTGCGGGTGAAATGCCTGCTTCTTTTGATGTTGAAGCTTTAAAGGCACAAGCTGTAGCTTCAAGAACTTATGCTTTAAAACATTCTAATGTAAATAATAAAGATTATGATGTTGTTGATTCAACGACAAATCAAGTATATTTGGATTATGATGATATGAAAAAAAAATGGCAAGGTAATTATGAGGAAAATTTAGAAAAAGTTAAAAAAGCCGTTTTAGAAACTAAAGGTGAAGTTATTTTATATAACAATGATTTAATAGATGCCTTATTTTTTTCTACTAGTAATGGATATACTGAAAATAGTAATGATGTTTTTTCTGGTAATGAACCTTATTTAAGAAGCGTAGATTCTCATTGGGATAAAGCAGAGTCACCTGTTTTTAATAGTACCAACAAAGTTTCTAAAAAAGAATTTTTATTTAATTTAGGTCTTGATACAAACTCAGAAATCAATATTCAAAATATTAATAAAACAAATACTGGAAGAGTAAAAGACTTAACAATAAATGGAAAAACTTTCGAATCTAGTAAAATTAGAACGGCTTTTAATTTGAAATCGACAAGTTTTACTATAAAAATAGAAGGAGAAAATGTTATTTTTAACGTAAATGGTTTTGGTCATGGAGTCGGAATGAGTCAATATGGTGCAAATGGAATGTCTAAAGAAGGTTTTAGTTATGATAAAATTTTAAAACATTATTATAAAGATTGTGAAATAAAAAAATTAATTTAATGTATATTTTTTCTCATTTTGTAAAAACTTAAAATGAGAGGTGAAAAAAATGAAAAAGATGAAATTAAAACCATTTGTTAAAGTATCATTTGTTGGGCTAATTATGTGCCTATCATTAGTAGGAATTTTTCTTGCATCTAATAATAATTCTTCATCAAAAGTAATGAAAGAAGATAATTATACGTATGTCAATGATTATATTTTTGATAATTATTATCCTGTTGCAAATCAAGAAGAAAAGATTACAAGACCATATGTTAGTTCTAATGTAAGCATTTATAAAAACTTTTATGAAAATGAAGATGATGATGAAAAACAGCAGAATTCTATAATTTTTCATGAAAATACTTACATGCAAAATTCTGGTGTAGATTATAAATCAGAAGAACAATTTGATGTAGTAGCTTCTATAGGGGGAACTGTTACAAACATATCAGATGATCCTTTATTAGGAAAGACAATAGAAGTAAAAAATTCTAATGAAATAATAGTAATGTATCAATCTTTAGGTGAAGTTTTGGTAAAAAAAGGAGAATTAGTAACACAAGGTCAAATAATAGCTAAAAGTGGCAAATGTACATTAAATAAAGATATAAATAATGGTTTGCATTTAGAAATATATAAGAATGGACAAATAGTAAATCCTGAAAAGTATTTTGATAAAACTTTAAAAGAATTATTAGAAAAATAATGATGAAATTATTTAAAAATAAAGATATTGGAATAGATTTAGGTACTGTTAATATTCTTATATATGTAAAGGGTGAAGGAATTGTGTTATCTGAACCAAGTGTTGTTGCGATTGATTCTGAAACAGGAAGGGTTCTAGAAGTAGGTAAAAAAGCTCATGAAATGATTGGGAGAACACCGGGTTCTGTAATTGCTGTAAAACCATTAAAAGATGGAGTTATAGCTGATTTTGAAAAAACAGAAATAATGTTAGATTATTTTATAAAAAAAATAAAAGGAAAAAATTTATTTAGTAAACCAAGAATATTAATTTGCTGCCCTTCAAATATTACTCAAGTTGAAAAAAATGCTATAAGAGAAGTAGCAGAAAGAACTGGGGCAAAAAAAGTTTTTGTTGAAGAAGAACCAAAGGTAGCAGCAATTGGTGCAGGGCTTGAAATTTCTTTACCAAGTGGTAACATGGTTATTGATATAGGAGGAGGCACAACAGATATTGCGGTACTATCTCTTGATGGTATTGTATATAGTGAATCTATAAAAGTTGCGGGTAATACTTTTGATAATGATATAATAAAATACATAAAAAATAAGTATAAATTACTTATTGGTGAGGTAACTGCTGAGGAAACAAAAATAAAAATAGCTACTTTAATAGATGATATAAAAGTAAAAACTTTAAAAATAAGAGGAAGAGATCTTATAACTGGTTTACCAAAAACTATATGTATAACATCTTCTGAAATAAAAGAAGCAATAAAAGAAAGTGTTTATAAAATAATTTATGCAACTAAATTAGTTTTAGAGAAGATTGAACCAGAAATTTCTGCTGATATAATTGAAAAAGGGATTATATTAACAGGTGGAGGAGCTTTAATAGAAGGTCTAAGCAATCTTATTGAAAAAGAGATAAAAGTACCTGTAAAAATAGCTAGTAGTCCTCTTACTTGCGTTGTAGAAGGAACTGGATTGATGCTAAATAGTTTAACTTAAAAGAATTCTTATGAATTCTCTTTTTTTTATGTTATAATAAGCTAAGGTGAGTGTATGATAAACTTTGTAGTATGTGATGATAATAAGTATGTTAGAGAGTTTAATGAAAATATTATTTCTAAAGTTGTTATGCCATATGATTTTGATTATAAAATAAACTTATTTGAAAGATTTGATAAAAAACTAAAAAATTTAATAAATACACCCGCAGATATGAAAATTTATATTTTAGATTTAGAACTACCTAATAAATCAGGCATAGATATAGCTAGAGAAATAAGAAAAACAGATTGGAATAGTATTATAATAATTTTAACTTCCCATGACGAATTAGAGTTTAAATTATTAAAAGAAAAATTACTTATTTTTGATTTTATTTCGAAATTTGATAATTATCAAAAAAGATTAATGGAAACTTTAAATATTATAATTAATAAAATAAGTAATAAAAAAATAATTGTATTTAAGACTTTTAAAGGTATTCATCATATTAATTATGAGAATATTTTATACATCGTAAAAGATAATAATTCTAGAAAAACAAAGATAGTAACTAGTGAAAGTGAGTATATAGTGAGTCCTAGTTTAACAACTATTATTAAAAAATTAGATTCAAGATTTTATCAAACCCATAGGGCTTGTTTTGTAAATTTAAAAAAGATTAAATCTGTTGACTTTAAAAATAATATTATTTATTTTAAACATAATAAAAAAATTGATTATCTATCAAGAAACTATAAAAAAGAATTGAGGGAGTTATTATGAGTATTAAATTAATTTGTGCTTTGATTGCAGCATTTTTTCAGAGCTTGTCAGTAACTATAGTTATATTTAAGTTATTACCTAAAAGTTGTAAACAGGAAAAAATTAAATTTTTTATGCTTTTTTTTATTTATTGTATATTTGTTTCATTATTTATGTCAAATGCTTATAGATTTATAATGTTTTTAATTATAGTTTTATTACTTCTTTATTTTATATTAAAAGTAAAAAATAAAAAAATAGTCTTATATTC
>CASDZZ010000009.1 GCA_949285875.1 uncultured bacterium
CCTTTTTTAGCCATAATAAATACACCTCCTTTCGGAGGTGTATTATACCACAACCCTTAACTCTTTTTTATTAATGTCTACTTTAAGGGGTGCATTTCAAAAACATCTTCTTTTTATATAATAAATTGCATATAAATATGATATAATTAATGGTAGGTGAGATACATGAAAGTAGTTATATCAGCTGGTGGCACGGGTGGCCATATTTATCCAGCACTTGCAATCGCTAATAAGATTAAGGAAAAAAATAAAGATGCTGAAATTTTGTACATAGGAACTACTGACAGAATGGAAAAAGATATTGTTCCTAAAACTGGTATAAAATTTGTTGGTATTAAAGTAAAAGGTTTAAGCAGAAAAATATCGTTAAAAAATATAAATAGTGTTCTTCTTTTTTTAAGGGCTATAGCAAAATGTAAAAATATTTTAAAGAAGTTTAAGCCAGATGTTGTAATAGGAGTAGGAGGCTACGTATCAGCTCCTGTTGTTTATGCCGCTCATAAATTAGGAATTAAAAGTTGCATTCATGAACAAAATTCTTCTTTCGGGGTAACTAATAAGTTTGCAAGCAAGTTTGTAGATAGAATTTTTGTTTCTTTTAAAAGTTCGATTGATCTGTTAGAAAATAAGGAAAAAGTAATTTATACTGGAAATCCTTGTGGTGAAAGTGCGATTAAAGTTGAACCTGTAAAAAAAGAAACGATGAATTTAAGTCCCAATAAAAAATTAGTTCTTATAGTAATGGGGTCTTTAGGTTCTAAAACTATATGCGACAAAATGAAATACATGCTTACTTTATTTAATAATAAGGATTATGAAGTCATGTTTGTTACAGGGAAAAATTATTATAATGAATATGACAAGAAGAAATATACAGATAATATAAAAATAGTTCCTTACGTTGATAATTTGGTTGGTTTACTTAAAAAAACAGACGTTTTAGTATCTAGGGCAGGAGCTAGTACTTTAAGTGAAATATGTTCTTTAAACGTACCTTCTATATTGGTACCTAGTCCTTATGTTACTGAAAATCATCAATTTAAAAATGCTATGGATTTAGTAAAAAAAGAAGCAGCTTTAATGATTGAAGAAAAAGATTTAGAAGGTGATATTCTTTTACGCAAAGTAGAAGATTTACTAACTGATAAATTATTAGTAAAGAAAATAAAAAACAATTTAAAATCTTTCGAAATGACCGTAGGTGCTTCAATAATTTATAATGAAATAATTAAGTTATTGGAGGATAAAAATGAATGAGATTTCTAGTTTTATAAAAGATAATGATATAGGTAAATTTAAAGAAGATGTAGAGTTAAGTGATTTAACTACATATAAAGTGGGTGGGGCAGCTAATTTTGTTGTTTACCCTAAAAATGTTTTAAAGTTAATAGTATTAATAAAGAAACTAAGAGAAATTGGGATTAAATATAAAGTTTTAGGGTTTGGTTCTAATGTGATTTTTAGTGATAAAAAATATGATGGGGTCATTATTAAACTTGATGAATTTAATGAAGTTATTTTTGATGACACAACACTTACTGCAGGAGCTGGCACAAGTCTTATTAAATTATCTCATAAAGCTCAAAGACTAGGCTTAAGTGGTTTAGAGTTTGCAGCAGGAATACCAGGTAGTATTGGTGGTGCTGTTTTCATGAATGCCGGAGCTTATAAAAGCGATATGAGTGATGTTGTTTCAGAAGTTAAAGTGCTAACACCAGAATTAGAAATAAAAATTTTATCTAATAAAGATTTGCATTATGGATATCGTGAGTCTTTCTTAAAAGAAAATCCGGATTATATATGTTTAGAAGCAAAATTGAACTTAAAAAAAGGAAATAAGGAAGAAATAAAAGATCTAATGCAAAATAGAAAGCAAAGAAGAACCTTGTCTCAGCCTTTAGAATATCCTTCTGCTGGCTCTGTATTTAGAAACCCTGAAGGTGAATTTGCGGGCCACTTGATAGAAGAATGCGGCCTTAAAGGTTATAAAATAGGTGGTGCACAAGTAAGTGAAAAACATGCTAATTTTATCATTAATAAAGATAAAGCTACCGCAACAGATGTGAGGAATCTGATTTTATTTGTTCAAGAAAAAGTTAAACAAAAGTATAAAATAAACCTTAAAGTTGAACAAGAATTTGTTAATTGGGAGTAAATTATGAAAAAACAAAAGAAAAAAAAATTACGAATAAGAAGAGTTTTTTTTGCGTTACTAATTTTATTAGTAATTTCTTTTGTGTGCGTTAAGTTTGTTGACATACCTATTAGAAATATTACTATAACAGGGAATAATATCTTAACAGATCAGGAAATAATTAACCAGGCTGGCTTACAAGATTATCCTTCTTTTTTTAGTACGTTTTCAATAATTGTTAAAAAAAATTTAGAGAAAAATAATTATATTGAAAACGCTAAGGTTAAAAAAGGTTTTTTATCAATTAAAATTACTATAGATGAAAAAAAAGTATTATATATTGATAAAGCAACTAATGAAAAAGTTACCAAAGATGCTAAAATAAAAGATGATAAAGTTATTTGTGCTCCGTATCTTATTAATGAAATACCTATAGATAAAAAAGAAGATTTTATAAAAGCAATGGAAGAAATTGATCAGGATATTTTATGTTTAATGTCAGAAATTAAATATGATCCTAATGAGATAGATAGTGATCGTTATTACGTTTTTATGAATGATGGAAATAGCGTTTATTTAACGGTAAATAAATTTGAAAAAATTAACAAATATAATACAATTTTAGAAAATATTGGAAAGCAAAACGGAACTTTATATTTAGATTATGGTGATTACTTTGAGGTAAAGTAATCTTTTTTGCTTAAATTTTTAAAATGTTTAAAAAAAAGGAGGTTTCTAAATGAAAAACAAAAAAATAAGAATAATATTTTTGTTAGCTGTTTTATGTGTTTTTTTAATTATTTTTTTATTTGCTGTTGACTTTAAAAAAGACGATAATAAAACGGTAGAAGTTAATAAAAAAACTACAAAAACAAAAGAAGAATGGTATTCACCTAAGGGTGAGACAAGTTTTATAAATTTATACAAAAATAACGAAAAAAATTTAATTTTAGCATTAAAAGAAAATGAAATTGAACAGTTTTCTAACTTAGAAGATTATAGCTATATAGGAAATTATAAATGTACCTTAAATTCTTGCAAAGCTTTTGATTATGATTTTAGTAATAATTATATAATTATTAAAGATGAAAATTATTTAATATTTGATTATGAGAAAAACTTGGCACTAAATTTAAATATACCTATAAGTGAGTACAATGATATTAAATTTATGTCTTACGAAGGAAAAGTCTACGGGTTATCAGTTTCTAACATAAATGATTTATATGCTTATTATTCTTTAAAAGAAGAAAAGTTTAAGACTGGGTTTGACTATTCTAATATATATAACTTTGATAATGCTTCATTAATAGAAAATAGAATTTCTGCTTCCAAACTTAAAGATCAAGATAACAGTACATTTGCTTATTGTATTATAGATTTAGATGATGGCAAAGAATTGTTTCAATCAGAGGTACCAATTGGGTCAATCGGAAATGAAAATGAAATTTATTATTTTTTAAATTATGCTGATGTTTCTGGATATGATGCTATAATTTATAATAATAAGTTTGAAATTTTATTAGATGGAAAAAGGGTTCAAAATTTTTCTGTTACTGAAAAAGGAAATTTGATTATAAAAACACAAGAGACTTCCTTTAGTTTGTTTAATAAAAATGGAAATTTAATAAAAAATAGTAAAGAATATAAAAATATTAATTTTATCTATAAAGATTATGTTTTGGTTACTGATTTAGATAATTATTTGAAAGTTGTTGATTTAGATGGAAATTTAATTCATAAATTTTTTGAATTAAATGAAGAAAATTTGCTTGAAGTTAATATATCTAAAGGAACTAATTTAGATAAAAAAGATACTTTATATATTAGTATTTGGGATGAAAAACAAAATAAAGAAATAATTTATTACTATGTTTTTGAAACAAGAAAAAGTGGGGTAGTAAATTAAATTTAAACTTTTAAAAATATCATTTTTATTGTATAATACTAATTAAGGTAGAATATAAAGTTTAGATAAGGAGTAATGCTAATGAAAAAAATTTATACTAGTATTGATATTGGTTCAGATACAATTAGAATTTTGGTTAGTGAATATTTTCAAGGTAAGTTAAGAACATTAGCTGTTTCTTCTGTAAGATCAAAAGGGGTTAAAAATGGAAATATTGTTGATCAAGATTTGGTTTTAGAAAGATTGAAATTAGCTATTGAAGATGTTTCTTCTAGAATAAATATTCCTATCAAGAAAGCTATTATTACAATTCCTGCTATTGAAGCTGAGTTTAACATGGTTCATGGTAATGTTCCTATTGTTAATGATGAAAAAATGGTTACCGAAAAAGATATATTAAGAGTTCAAAATTCTGTTGTAAATGAAATTTTACCTAATATGGAATTAGTAAATATTACTCCTATAGATTTTACTTTGTATGAAAATGGTTCTGAAATTGAAACTATAAAAGATCCTAAAAATAGAATTTGTGATAGGCTTGGTATAAGAGCTGTAGTAGTTACAATTCCTAAAAGTACAGTAATTTCTTTTGTTAAGGTGGTTGAAGCTGCAGGAATTGAAGTTGTTGATTTGATGCTAGGAGCTATTTCTGATTTTGAAGAAGTAAAAGATGATGAATTAGAATCTGATGTTGTTTCTCTTATTAATATTGGAAGGGATATAACTACTATATCTATTTTTAATAAAGGAATTATAACTAATAGTTCGGTTTTAAAAATGGGAAGTAAAATTATTGATGATGATATTTCTTATGTTTATTATATTAATAGAAAAAATGCTAGAAAAGTTAAAGAAAATTTTGGGGTGGCTAGTCCAAAATACGCTAATAAAATGGAAACTTATGAAGTTAGAGATATAAATGAAAAACTTGTTAGTATTAATCAATATGAACTATCAGAAATAATAAATAAGCGTTTGGCTGAAATTCTAAATATTGCGAAAAATGAATTAAAAGTATTAACAAATAAACAAATTCGTTATATAATGGTACTAGGTGGTATTGTGGATATGCCTGGAATTAACTTTGTTTTTCAAGATATTTTTGGGCAGAAATCTAAAACCTACATGATTAATACACTTGGAATAAGAAAATCAAGGTTTGTTACAGTATCCGGTGCAATAAAGCACTTTATTAAGAAAATTAAATTACGTGGAAAAGAATATTCAATGTTTAGTAGTGATGATGTCGATAATTTGATTCACAATAAAGTAAGAATCGGGAAGAGTGATTCGATATTTGGTCGGTTTTTTAACTACTTTTTTGATAATTAAGGAGGAAATAAGATGTTTGGTTTACCAGTAGATCAATTAGCAAAAATTAAAGTTATTGGTGTAGGTGGTGGCGGTGGAAATGCTGTCAACCGCATGATAGAATGTGGCGTTAGAGGTGTTGAATTTATCGTAGCTAATACTGACCTACAAGTTTTAAATAGTTCTAAGGCGGAAACAAAGATTCAGATAGGTTCTAAAATTTCTGCAGGGTTAGGAGCTGGAGGAAGGCCAGAAGTAGGAAGAGAAGCTGCTTTAGAGTCTAAAAAAGAAATAGAAGAAGCGTTAAAAGGCGCTGATATGGTATTTATAACTTGCGGTATGGGAGGAGGAACTGGTACTGGAGCTGCTCCTGTTATAGCTGAAATTGCACAGGGACTTGGTGCTCTTACTGTTGCAATAGTTACTAAACCATTTAGTTTTGAAGGTAAGAAAAGAATGGCACAAGCTATTGCTGGACTTTCTGAATTAAAAGCAAATGTTGATACTTTAATTGTAATTCCAAATGATAGATTAAGAGAAATAATAGATAAATCAACCCCAATGGTAGAAGCTTTCCATGAAGTAGATAATGTATTACACAGAGGTGTTCAGTCAATATCAGACTTAATTGCTGTAACTGGTCTTATTAACCTAGACTTTGCTGATGTTAAAGCAGTTATGGAAAAAAGTGGAAATGCTCTTATTGGAATTGGAATGGGAACAGGAGAAAACAGAGCAGTTGAAGCTGCTAAACAAGCAGTATCTAGCCCACTTCTTGAAACTAATATAACAGGTGCTACAGATGCTATTATTAATATTACAGGAGGGGCAAATTTAACTTTATTTGAAGCAGAAGATGCTGCTGAAGTGGTAAGAGCAAATTCTAATAATGATATTAATACAATTTTTGGTGCTGTTATAAATGAAAATTTAACAGATGAGGTAATTGTTACAGTTATCGCTACTGGCTTTGAAAAAGGAAAAGAAGCAACCCAAGAACATCAGGTTCAACCTCAAATGCAAATGCAGCAAAGTGTTCAACCTAGGGTTTCAAATTTGATTCAAGATGATGATGACGATGATGATGATATTCCAAACTTTTTAAAGAATAGAAGAAGTTTTTAAAAGTAATATTTCATTATATTACTTTTTTTTATTTTATAAAAGTATATTTTACTAATTAAAATAAAAATGATATAATTTAATATATATTAATGGAGTGGTTATATGGATAGTAAATTATTAGAAAAAAGTAAAATTAAAATAAATAATAAAATAAACGAAATTTTAGATAAGGAAATAGAAAAATATAAAGATAATGAATTTATTAGAGACTCTTTAGAAGAATTAAAAAGGCTATCACAAGGAGGCAAACGTGTTCGCGGATACCTAATTAAACTAGGACAGTTGCTTTTTGATAAAGATGATGATTCGTATGTTGATATTGCTGCGGCAATAGAAATTTTTCAGACTTCAATATTAATCCATGATGATATCATAGATGAAGCTGATAAAAGAAGAGGTATGGAAACAATAACAGCTAAGTATAGTGGTCATATAGGGGTTTCAAAAGCAATTTGCATTGGTGATTTAGGATTTTTTGTATCATATAGGATTATCAACAATTCTAACCTTAGTAAGGAACTTAAAGATGAAATTATAAAAATTTATTCAAAAACTCTTCATAATACCGTTAATGGAGAAATTGTTGATGTAGAGCTCCCTTTAAAATCAATTGATTACCATTTAAACATGAATGAAAAAATTATTTATGATATATATATAAATAAAACTGCTTGGTATACAATTATAGGCCCAGTATTAATTGGTGCAGCTTCCGCTGGAGCTTCTTCATATGATATGAATAAATTAATAGAAATGGGTACTAATTTAGGTATTGCATTTCAAATAAAAGATGATTTACTAGGTTTGTATTCTAATTCAAATAAAATTGGAAAAACACTAAATGATATAAAAGAAGGGAAGCAAACTATTATATATAAGTATGCTATTGATCATGCAAATGAAGAAGAACTTGAAGTAATAAAAAAATATTATGGTAATTTAAATATTACAAATGAAGGTAATGAGTTAATAACTGACTTATTTGAAAAAATAGGCGCTAAAGGTTATGCTGAAAGGCTAGTAGAAGATTATACAAATAAAGGAATAAATATAATTAATTCTATGAACGTTAAAAATAAGGATTTATTTATAGAATTTGCAAATTATTTATTGAAAAGAGAAAATTAAAAAATAGAATAAAGTAAATTAGCACTCTTTATTGACAAGTGCTAATTTTTGTTATATAATCATCATAGTGCAAATAAAAAAATGCATAATATATTTATAAGGGGTGATATTTATGTTTAATATGAACGAACAAAAAGAAGAAAATGTTTTAGAAAAATATGGTAGAGATATTACTCAGTACGTTAAAGATGGAAAGGTGGATCCTGTAATTGGTAGAGATGAAGAAATACGTAGTATTACACGTATTTTATCTCGAAAAACCAAAAATAACCCGGTTTTAATTGGTGAACCTGGTGTTGGTAAGACTGCTATTATAGAGGGACTTGCACAACGTATTGTAAAAGGTGACGTACCAAGTTCATTAAAAGATAAAACAATATGGGAACTTGATATGGCAGCTTTAATAGCAGGAGCTAAATATCGTGGCGAGTTTGAAGAAAGGTTAAAGAATGTCTTGAATGAAGTAAAAAAATCAGAAGGTAATATCATCATGTTTATAGATGAGATTCATATGATTGTTGGTGCTGGTAAGCTTGATGGAGCAATGGATGCTGGTAATATGCTTAAACCAATGCTAGCAAGAGGTGAAATACATTGTATTGGAGCAACTACATTAAACGAATATCGTAAATATATCGAAGATGATGGAGCCTTAGAACGTAGGTTCCAAAAAGTATTGGTAAAAGAACCTACCGTATCTGATACCATAACCATTTTAAGGGGCTTAAAACCACGTTTTGAAGTACATCATGGAGTATCAATATCTGATAATGCTTTAGTTGCGGCAGCAAGCTTATCAAATAGGTATATAACTGATAGATTTTTACCTGATAAAGCTATTGATTTGATTGATGAAGCTTGTGCAACAATACGTGTTCAAATGGATTCTGTACCAGAAAATATTGATAGTTTAACACGCAGAATTATGAAACTTCAAATAGAAAGAGAAGCTATTAAAAAAGATAAAGATGATATAAGTAAACAAAGGGTAAAAGAACTAGATGAAAAAATAAAAGTGATGAAAGAAGAAGAAGCTGTTCTAAGAAAAGACTGGGAGAAAGAAAAGAGTATTCAAACCGATATAAAGAAAACTAAAAAAGAATTAGAAGATGCAAGATTTAAACTTGAAATGGCAGAAAATAATTATGACCTAGAATCTGCCGCAAGATTAAGACATGGAATTATTCCAGAATTAGAAAAGAGATTAGATAACTTAAAACACTCTAACGAAAATAAAATACTAAGTGATAGAGTTACAGAAGAGTCTATAGCTGGTGTAATTTCTAGATGGACAAACATACCTATTACAAAACTTGCTCAAGGCGAGAAAGAAAAAATCTTGAATTTGGAAGAAAATATGAAAAAAAGAGTAAAAGGTCAGGATGAAGCTTTGAAATTGGTAAGTGAAGCTATTTTAAGATCAAGATCAGGAATCAAAGATGAGAATAAACCAATAGGTTCATTTATATTTTTAGGTCCAACCGGTGTTGGTAAGACTGAAGTTGCAAGAACTTTAGCTTATGAACTTTTTGATGACGAAAAACACATGATTAGAATAGATATGAGTGAGTATATGGAAGCTCATTCGGTAGCTAGACTTATTGGAGCTCCTCCAGGTTATGTAGGTTATGATGAAGGTGGACAATTAACTGAAGCGGTAAGAAGAAATCCTTACAGCATAGTTTTATTTGATGAGATAGAAAAAGCTCATAAAGACGTATTTAATATATTACTTCAAATCCTTGATGACGGAAGAATAACAGATGGTCACGGAAGAACCGTAGATTTTAAAAATACTATTATAATTATGACTTCTAATTTAGGAAGTGAATATGTTCTTAACGGAGAAGTTAGTAAAGAGGTAATTTTAAGTGAATTAAAATCTCATTTTAGACCAGAATTTATTAATCGTATAGATGAAATTATTATATTTAATTCTTTATCTAAAGAAGTAATTTATGAAATTTTAAATAAATTAGTTGAAGATTTAAATAAAAAGTTATTAAATCAAAGAATTAACGTTAAGTTAAGCGAGGAAGCTAAAAAATGGATAGTTGAGAATGGTTATGATTATAATTATGGGGCAAGACCTCTTAAAAGATTCTTCTCTAAAAATATTGAGACTTTATTAGCTAAAGAAATAATAAGTTCTAAAATAAAATCTGGTGATAATATAGAAATTGTAATTAAAAATGATAATTTAGCTATCCAAAAATAAAAAGAAAGTGAATTATTTGTAAATTCACTTTTTTTATTTAATAAAAAAATTAATATCATTGACAATTCTTAATATAAAATGATAAACTATTATTAGTATGTTAAAAGGGTGTGAAATTATGAATAGACTAAATAAAAAAGGTCAGGCTTTGGTAGAATATGTATTAATAATAGCTTTAGTAACTGTAATAGCAGTAAGTTTAATTAAGGTATTTGGTGGTTATTTAAAAGATTCCATAACTAAAACTTCTTGTGAGTTAGTTGGAGAAACGTATCAAAAAGGAGCAAATCCGGGAGAAGGTACGTGCAAATAGACCGTTTGGTCTTTTTTTATTAAGGAGGTTATCATCATGAAAAATGTAATAAAATCAAAAACAAAAGGAAGCTTAATTGTTATGTCTGGGCCTTCTGGTTCCGGAAAGGATTCTATTTGTAATAGATTAAGAGAATATAATGACAATTTTTGGGTTTCTATCTCTTGTACAACCAGAACTCCTAGAAAGGGAGAAGAAGAGGGGATTGATTATTTTTTTAAATCAAAAGAAGAATTTGAAAAAATGATTGAAGAAGATGATTTTTTGGAATATGCCATGTATAATAATCAATATTATGGTACTCCTAAATCTAAAATTAATCAGTATTTGGATAGCGGAAAGGACGTTATTTTGGTAATAGAGGTGCAAGGTGCTTTGAAAATTAAGCATAGAATTCCAGAAGCGGTATTTATCTTTATAATGCCTCCTACTATGAAAGATTTAATTTATAGACTTAAAAAACGTGGCACTGAAACAAATGATAAGATTTTATCAAGGTTTAAAGAAGCTTATAAAGAGATAAACGAGTTATCTAAATATAATTATGTTGTAGTTAATGATGAAATAGACAATGCTGCTAGAAAGGTAAATGCTATTTTAGAGTCTCAAAGATGCCGAGTAGATAGAATAGAAGAAGTTTATTTAAATAACCCAGAAGAAGAAATTCACGAATTGTTAATTGATGATAAAGAATTTGATAATGCTGAATTACAAGTATAATTATCATAGTTTTTTTAATAATTTTTAATTTAATTTATAGTTTATTAGGTGTTATAATTATCTTTGTGAAGGTGGTTTTTAATGGAAAAGATTTTAATTGTAGACGATGAAAATGATATAGCTGAACTAATTTCAGACGTTTTAGAGGACGAAGGTTATAATACCCATATTGAAAATAGTGGAGAAGGAGCCTTAAAAGCAGTTAAAGAAAATAGTTTTGACTTAATTTTACTAGATATTATGATGCCAAGAGCTTCAGGTACGGAAGTTTGTGCCAATATAAGAAATGTTACTAATTGTCCAATTATATTTGTTACAGCTAAGACTCAGCTAGTTGATAAATTAGTAGGGTTTGAAGTAGGAGCTGATGATTATATAACAAAACCTTTTATAAATGAAGAATTAGTAGCTAGGGTAAAAGCTCATTTAAGAAGAGAAGAAAGAAACGAAAGAAAAATTCATGAAAATATAATAGAAATAGGTAATATAAAGTTAAATAAGGAAAGCTTTGAAGTTTATTATAGAGATATATTAATTACCTTATCTACTAAAGAATTTGAATTATTAAGATACCTAATGGAAAATGCTGGTATTGTGTTATCTAAAGAACAAATATACCAAAGTGTTTGGAAAAATAATTATGGTGATATAGGAACGGTTGCTGTTAATATAAAAAGTTTAAGAAACAAAATAGATCCAGAAGATAAATATATAAAAACTATTTGGGGAATGGGTTATAAATTTATCAAGGAATAAAAATGAAGAAGTGGTCAACTAAATCAGCAACTTTTCTTTTTATTGTTATTTTATTGGCGATAAATTCCGGCTTTCTTTTTTCTTATTATAATTTTTATCTAACAGATAGAATAACTGATGATTTATCTCTTGCTAAAGAACAAAATCATGAAAATCTGTATGTTATTGCAAGTAGCATAGAAGAAAAAAGTCTTAATGAATCCGTTGAAATTATCAAAAAATATATTAAGAATAATGGTGGATATGCTACTTTAAAAACTCCAGAAGGAGATGTTATTTTTTCTAATAAAGAAAAAAATTCTAAATTATTTTCTTCTATGATTATGGTAGAAATTGGGGATAAAACATATGAACTATATTATTCTAAGATAGCTATAACGCCGGGAATGAATTTGGTAAGAAACTTTATGTTTTATGAAATTATATTTGTTTCTACTATTGTAATCATTGTATATTTTATTAGTTCTAGGAGAATAATAGATCCGATTGAAACGATTACAAAAGATATTAATGCTTATAAATTTGGTAAAAGACCTTTTAAAAGGAAAATGCCTAAAAAAATGCAACAAATACAAAATACTTTCGTTGATATGGTAGATAGTTTAGAACTAGAAAAAGAAAATCAAAATCAGATTATAGCTTCTATATCTCATGATTTAAAAACTCCTTTGACAGCAGTTATTGGTTATGCTGATAGACTTAAAAAAAATGATTTGTCATCAGAAAAAAAAGAAAAGTACTTAGAAAAAATATATGGAAAAGCTTTGATGATGAAAGTAATTTTAGAAGAATTTGATGACTATCAAAGCTGTAATTTGAAAGAAACTTTAAAATTATGTAAGATTTCGGTAACTGAGTTATGTGAAACTTTAAAAAAAGACTACGAAGAAGATTTACTTGATAAAAAGATTAATTTTAGCATTAATTTTAACTGCGGTAATAAATTTTTAATTGTAGATCTTGTTAAAATTAAAAGAGTGTTTAATAATATTATAACTAATAGTGTTAATCATTTTAAAGGAAGGGAAGGCAAAATAGTTATTAATATAACCTTTAAAAATAATATTTTAAAGGTAGAAACAGCTGATGATGGTGGAGGTATTAAAGAAGAAAAAAATCTTAAAAGAATTTTTGAACCTTTCTATACTTCAGACCCTTCAAGAAAAATATCTGGATTAGGTTTATCTATTTGTAAGCAGATAATAAGCTCACATAATGGTGTAATATATGCAGAAAATAATAAGATAGGAGGATTAAGTATTATTTTCCTTCTCCCTATAAATTAATAATTTTTAATAATTTTGCCATAGAAATTTAATATTTTTGAAATATAATTAAAGTGTAGTTAGAAATAGTGGTACTTCTAGCTACTACTTATACACTCAAAAAACACTACTTACTCCTTTATACCACTAATAAAAAGACCTGATTGGTCTTTTTTATTTTATAATAATTTCTTTTTAATATTTTCAATACCATCTTTTTCTATTCTTGAGACTTGTGCTTGAGAAATGCCTATTTCTTCAGCTATTTCCATTTGTGTTTTTCCAATTAAAAATCTTTCTTTAATTATTTGTCTTTCTTTTTCTTTTAAGCTTTTAACAGCTTCATTAAGAGATATCAAATTATCCCAATTAGTGGATTTATCTTTATTGTTTTCAATTTGATCTTCAAGGTAAATAGTATCTCCCCCGTCATTATAAATAGGTTCAAAAATACTCACGGGTTCTCTCATTGCCTCAAGGGCTATTGTTATATTTATTTCATCAATATCAAGTATTTTAGCTATTTCACTATTAGTTAATTCTTTTCCTTTCGTCATAAAATATTCTTCTTTAAGTTTTAATATTTTATAAGACAAGTCTTTTATACTTCTAGAGATTCTAAGATTACGGTTGTCTCTTAAGTGCCTTCTTATTTCACCTAATATTAAAGGTACAGCATATGTTGAAAACTTAACTTCATGATTAAGGTCAAAATTATCTATTGCTTTAAGTAAACCTACACAACCAATTTGAAATAAATCATCCATATTTTCAACCCGATTTTGATATTTCTTTAATATTGATAAAACAAGTTTAAAATTTCCTTCTGCTATAATATTTCTTACAGAAGTATCTCCGGCTTTTAATTTTTTAAATAAGTTAAACATTTCTTCGTTATCTAATACTTTTAAATCTCCAGTATTTATTCCTGTAATTTCTACTTTATATTTTGCTATTTTAATCATCCTTTCCAATTAACTACTAAGGTATTGTTATAAAAAGTACTTTTTTATACAAATTAATTCATATAATTAGTAGGTGATTAATTATGCGTTTATCAGATTTACAAAGTAAAGATGTAATAGATATGTTAACGGGGGAAAAAATAGGAAACGTTGTAGATGCAGAAATTTCAAATGAAACTGGTAATATTTTAAAACTTGTGATTTATGGCAAAAAGGGTTTTATTAATGTTTTAAGAGGAAGTGAAGAAGTTACAATAAATTGGTCACAAATAAAAAAAATAGGTGCTGATGTTATTTTGGTAAGTAGAAATTTGTAACAATATGTTATAATAAAAATAGAAGGTGAGTTAAATGATTATAGTTTCAATTTTGTTAGTAGGTTTTCTATTTTTATTTTTATTTATAATTTTAGCTTTCTTATTAATAGGAAAGTGGAAAACTTTTGAAAAAGCTGGAAAGCCAGGTTGGGCTTCTTTGATACCTATATATAGTACGATTGTTTTGTATGATATTATAGGACTTAAATGGTATTATATTTTTTTCGAATTTTTAACAATAATTCCTTACGTAGGTGAAGTTTTATTCTTTCTTTATATTTTTGTAATTAATGTTAAGTTATCAAAATCTTTTGGTAAAAATATTCTTATGGGAGTGGGACTAACTTTAGCTCCTCCAATATTTTTCTTTGTTTTGGGTTATGATAATAGTATTAATTATATAGGAAAAGTGGTTAATGGGGATTTGGATTTTAATGAATTATTTTAGTTTAAGGAGAAGAAATGAAAGATAGAAGAAATTATTTAAAATTAGCTTGTGTTACGGAGCTTTTATATTTAATAGTAATACTAATTTATAATTTATTTTTTAAAGAATTTAATGATGAAGTTTTAGCTAGTTTATTTTTTGCTTTGATAAGTAGTTTTATTTTGATTATTTTATACAAAGAGTCAAAGAAAGATTTAGATTATTTTAAACATAATAAACTACCTGTTTTATTTTCTGGAATTTGGTTCTTTTTTGAACCTATTATCCCTGGGGTATTTTGCTTTTTATTTTTAAGCTCATTAAAAGAAAAAAAGAAGTTAAAATTACCTGATGTAAAGGAAGAAAAAGGTAAGAAAAATATTATTAAATCAACATTTTATATTTTATTTTTCCTTTTTGCTATGTATTTTCCTTTTATAAGTTTTTTATCTAATTCTTATCCGTATATTATTTATCTTGTTATTTTAGCTATAACTTTTGCTTTGTATTTTAATGAATTAAAAGGGCAATTTAAGATTTTTGCGAAGAATATAAAGGTGTATTTTCCGTTTATTATTAAAAGATATTTTATTATGCTTGGCATTATGTTTTTAGTAGCGCTTCCGTTAGTTATTATTAATAAGGGTGAGGTTGCTACTAATCAGCAAGCCTTAAACGTAATGTTTGAAAAAATACCTTTAGTAACTCTTTTATTAACTTCTTTTTATGCTCCGCTAGTAGAAGAATCTGTATTTAGGCTTTCTTTATCAAAATTTTTTAAAAACAAAACATTGTTTATTATAATTAGTGGATTTTTCTTTGGATCTCTTCATGTAATTGATAAATTTACAACATTACCTGACTTTTTATATATTTTTCAGTATTCAGCCTTGGGGATGTGTTTAGCCAAAGCCTATGTTGATTCTAAAAATATTTTTGTCCCTATTTTTATCCATTTTATACAAAATTTCTTATCTTCATTGTTAGTAATTTTATTATTTTAGTTGCAAAATAATAAAATTATGATAAAATATATAAGTAAAACAAATGAGGAAGACGTTATAACTGAAATTTATTAGAGAGCTTATTCTAGTGCTGAAAAATAAGTTAAATTAAAGTTATGAAGATCACTTCTGATGTATTTACCTGAATTAAGTAGGGTATTATCGCTGGTAGCGTTAAAACTATTAAGAGCTTGTTTTTTAACAAGAATTAAGGTGGTACCGTGGGTTCAAACTCATCCTTTTGTTGGGATGAGTTTTTTTTATTTTTTAAGGAGGGATTATATGAAAGTTTTTGTTGCTTGTTCATCAATGACTAAAATAGAAGATAAGTATTTTAATTACGCAAAGGAACTTTGTAATTTATTAAACAAATATGATGATGAGGTATATGTTGGTGGTAAAATTGGTATTATGGGATATATATCTGATACATTAAGATCTTGGGGAAAAGATACTAATATTATTATTACTGAACTTTATAAAAATGAATTAACTAAAGAAGATAAATTATATACTGTGGTAAATAACACAGAAGATAGGCTTCATATGCTTTTAAGTGAATGTGATACTTTGGTTGTTTTTCCTGGAGGATTAGGAACTTTAAGTGAATTATTTGAAGTTATGGAATCTAAAAGAAGTGACAAAAGAAATATCGATATAATAATTTTAAATATAGATAATTATTATGATGATGTTATTGCAGTGTTAAAAAAATATGAAAAGAATGGTTTTTTAAATAAAAAATTAGAAGATTTAAGTTATATAGTTTCTTCTATCCAAGAATTTGATTTAGTGTATAGCAAAATAAAGGAGGAAAATAATGTTAAAAAGATTTGAAGAATTATCAAAAGATTCAGCTTCTATGGTAGAGCAAAAAATACTAGAAAAATGGAAGAAAGAAGATATTTTAGAAAAAACTATTAAAAATAGGGAAAATAATAAAAACTTTGTTTTTTATGATGGACCTATATACGCTAACGCTAAACCTGGAATTCATCACGTTTTTGCTAAAACAATAAAGGATGCTTTTTGTAAGTATAAAACGATGCAAGGTTATAGAGTTCTTAGAAAGATAGGCCTTGATACCCATGGGCTTCCAATAGAAGTTAACGTAGAAAAAAAATTAGGGTTTAAATCTAAGGCTGATATAGAAAAATTAGGTGTAGAAAAGTTTTGCGAAGAATGTAAGTTAGAGACTGATAGTAATATTGATGAAGTAAAGAAAGTAACTGATATGATGGGGCAATTTATAGATTGTGATAATCCTTACGTTACTTGTAGCAAAGAGTACATAGAGTCTGAGTGGTGGATTGTAAATGAACTTAATAAAAAAGGATTAATTTATTATGGAAGTAAAGTTCTTCCGTACTGTCCTAGATGTGGTACTGAACTTGCTTCACATGAGGTATCGCAAGGGTATAAAGAAGTAAGTGTAAATACGGTTATCGTTCCTTTCAAGGTAAAAGATAAAGATGAGTATTTTCTAGCTTGGACAACAACTCCTTGGACTTTAATAGCTAACGTAGCATTATGTGTTAATCCAGATTTAGAATACGTAAAAGTAAATTCTATGGGATATAACTTTATACTAGCTAAAAGCTTAGTTAATAAAGTTTTAGGTGATGATGTAAACGTTATTGAGACTTATAAAGGTTCATCGTTAGTTGGAATTAAATACGAACAATTAATGCCTTTTGTTAAGGTAGAAAATAAAGCTTTTGAAGTTGTTGCAGATAGTTATGTAACCGCAGAGGATGGAACTGGTATTGTTCACGTTGCTCCTGCTTATGGTGCTGATGATAGTAGGGTATGTAATGAAAATAATTTTGGTTTTGTAAACCCAGTAGGAAAAGATGGCTGCTACACCGAAGGGCCATGGAAAGGTAGATTAGTTACTGATCCAGAACTTGAAATTGAAATTATTAAATATTTAAAAGAAAATGATAAATTATTTAAAAAGATTAAACTTAAACACGATTACCCACACTGCTGGAGATGTAAACAACCACTTATTTACTATGCTAAACCAGCTTGGTACGTAAATAATACTAAGTATAAAAATGAGATAATAGAAGCTAATAAAACGGTAAATTGGTTTCCTTCTTACGTAGGAGAAAAAAGATTTAATAACTGGTTAGAAAACATGATTGACTGGGGTATTTCTCGTAATAGATATTGGGGATGTCCACTTCCAATATGGCACTGTGAATGTGGCCATTTTGAAACTATTGGCTCACTTAAAGAATTAAAAGAAAAAGCTATAGAAGATATTGATATAGATAATCTAGAACTACATAGACCTTATGTTGATAACATTCATATAAAATGTCCAAAATGTGGTAAGAAAGTTTCTAGAGTAAAAGAAGTTATGGATGTTTGGTTTGATTCTGGAGCAATGCCATATGCACAATTTCATTATCCATTCGAAAATAAAGAATTATTTGAAAGTCAATTTCCAGCAGATTTTATCGCAGAAGGAGTTGACCAAACTAGAGGTTGGTTCTACGTTCTTATTGTTTTATCTACTTTAATTAGTGGGAAGTCATCATTTAAAAACGTTGTTGTAAATGATATGATGTTAGACTCATTTGGTAAAAAAATGAGCAAGTCAGTAGGTAACATAATCAATCCAATAGAAATTATGGCTAAATACGGAGCAGATCCAGTAAGATGGTACATGCTTTATGCATCTCCAGTATGGACTCCATTAAAGTTTGATGAAGAAGGTCTTAAAGAAGTTTATTCCAAGTTCTTTAACACTTTTAAAAATACTTATTCGTTCTTTGCGTTATATGCAAATACAGATAACATAGATCCTACAAGTTTTGAAATAGTATATGAAGATAGAGAAGAAATAGATAAATGGCTTTTATCAAAGTATAATAAACTAGTTGACTATGTTACAAAAGCTTATGAAGAGTATGATTTAAATAAGGTTGTTAGATTAATTACTAACTTCGTTTCAGAAGATTTATCTAACTGGTACATAAGAAGAAACAGACGTAGATTCTGGTCTAGTAATTTAGATAATAGTAAAAAAGCAGTATATAAAACAACTTATGAAGTATTAGTAGGTTTATGTAAAATAATTGCACCTATCGCTTCTTATACTGCTGAAGAAATTTATACTAAGTTAACAGATGAGGATTCAGTGCACTTAGGTGACTTTCCTAAAGCTGATTTATCTCTTGTAAATGATAAAATAGAAAATAAGATGGATTTAGTAAGAGATTTAATATCTTTAGGTAGAAACGCTCGTGAAGAAGTAAAAATAAAGGTAAGACAACCAATAAGTGAAGTTTTAATTGATGGTAAAAATAAAGATTTAATTGGCGATTTAGATGAATTAATCAAAGAAGAATTAAATGTTAAAAACATAACTTATATTTCTGATTTATCTAAATACATGAACTTTGAAGTTAAACCAAACTTCAAGGTAGTAGGTAAAATATTTGGACCAAAAATAAAAGCTTATCAAGAAGAAGTTTCTAAGTTAACTAGTGAGGATATCAAGTTTATTCAAAATGGAGAGCCTGTTACAATAACGGTTGATGGAGAATTATTTGATGTAACTGAGGAAATGGTTGATATAAGAGTTTCCGCTAAAGAAGGTTATGATACTCAAAAAGATGGTAATAATTTCATTATATTAAATACTAATTTAACAAAAGATCTTATTAATGAAGGTATAGCAAGAGAGTTAGTTTCTAAAGTTCAAAATTTAAGAAAGAAAAAAGATTTTGATGTAGCTGATAGAATAAATTTATACTATGATTCAAAAGATAATTTTGAAGAAGTTTTAGAAAGTTTTTCAGATATGATAAAAGATGAAACTTTAAGTAAGGAAATAATTAAAAAAGATAATTTAAGTGAAGAATTTGACTTAAATGGAATGATTGTTAAATTAGATGTTGAAAAGGCATAAACATGCCTTTTTTTATTGCACTAAATTAATTAAAATGATATTATTTAATTAGAAACTAGAAAGGATAAGTAGTTATGAAAGAGAAAATAAAAGACAAGAGAACAATAATAATAGTACTAGCTGTAATACTTACGTTATCAGTAGGTTATGCAATATTTAGTGAATCATTAAATATTAGTGGTTCTGCATCAACCGGTAGTACCAACTTTAATATCGTGTTTGATAGAGTTGGTGTTATAAGAGAAGTGGAGGCTAGTGATACCACAGCAGAAATAAAGGAAAATGGTAAAAAGTTAGAGATAAATGTACCAGGTCTTTCTATGCCAACAGCATATGCTATAATTCCTGTTACGATAAAAAATAAAGGAGATATAACAGCTAAAGTAAAAGAAATAAAAGTAGAAGGACTTGATACTACTGATATAAAAGTAACATATGAAGGGTTAGCTAAAGAAGATATATTTAATCCAAATGATGAAAAAGAGGTAAATATAAAGGTAGTTTGGGATGCTGCTTCAACAAGTACAAATGCAGAAGCTTCATTTAGTATAGAAATAGTATATGAACAAGTTGCAAGTGGCAGTGTAACAACAACTACTCCTGTTACTGATAACAGATTTGTATACGAAGGAACAAAACTTGTAAGATTAACACCTGAAGGAGAAGAATATTTTAAACAACCAGAAAATAATGAAATAATAATACCAGATGGAACAACAGAGATAGGTGGAGGAGCATTTATTATTCCAACAAGCTATACAGAAGATAAAATACCAGATTTTGATTATATGGAAAAAATTTACGAAACATATTCTGATTTAGAAAACTTTCCTGCGGATGTACAAGAAAAAATTGACGTAGAAAGCGCCAAATTTCAGCAAATGTCAGAAGACGTAAGTGAATATGTAAAGATTTTTTCTGGTAAATCTCTTAAACTACCAGAAAGTGTAGAAAAAATTTCATTTCAAGCTTTTTATGGACTGCAACTAACAGGCAATTTAATAATACCTGAAAACGTCAAAAAAATAGGAATGTATTCTTTTGTAATGAATAATTTTACAGGAGATTTGGTAATACCTGATAAGGTAGAGAAAATAAATTATTATGCGTTTATGTCTTCAAGGTTTACTGGCAGTTTAAGGCTTCCTTCTAATTTAAAAAAAATATGGGATGTAGCATTTGCAGGAATAATGTTTGAAGGCGGTTTGCAAATACCAGATAGTGTGACAGAAATCGGTAATTCAGCTTTCAGTAGTTCTTTATTTTCAGGTGATTTAGTAATTCCAAATAATGTTGTGGAAATTGGTGAGGGAGCCTTTTCTTATTCTAATTTTAATGGTAAGTTAAAATTACCTTCTAATTTAAAAACAATTAAAAAAGAAACATTTTCAAATGCCACTTTCGCCGGTGATTTAATAATTCCTGACGGAGTAGTAGAAATTGAGGATAGTGCTTTTTATTATTCAAATTTTACGGGCAAATTAAGTTTACCTCCTTCTGTAAAAAGTATTGGTAGTTATGCTTTCTCCGGTAATTCATTTACAGGTGATTTAATAATACCAGACAATATTGAAGAAATAAAAAAGAGAACATTTGATGTAACCGAATTTACGGGAGAGTTAAAACTACCTTCCAATCTAAAAATAATAGGAGTTGAAGCTTTTAGAGGAAGTAAATTTTCAGGTGGTTTAATAATTCCAAATGGTGTTACTAAAATTGGTGATTCGTCTTTTCTTGAAACTAATTTTACAGGTGATTTAATAATACCAGATAGTGTAACTACTATAGATGTTGGTGCTTTTTTGTCCTCTGGGTTTACCGGAACATTAAAGCTGCCTAAAAATTTAAAAACTATTAATTATAGAGCTTTTTACCGTACTGGTTTTACAGGAGAATTATATATACCGGATAGTGTTACTTTTGTTACATATAGTGCTTTTTGGGGATGTAATAATTTAACCTCAGTTTCAGTACCAACCAAAACCAGTTATATGGAGGCTCAAGGAAAAGAATGGTATCAAGAACCTTCTTTTCCGGAAGGGATTCCTATTAACAAAAGATAATTTATTTACGTTGACTTATTATGTTTTTTATATTAAAATTATAACTAGAATAGAAGAGGTGTTTAAGATGAAAAAGATATTCTATTGTTTTGTTATTTCATTCATTTTTATGTTTTTAAGAACAATTGATGTAAATGCTGCAACTATGACAGCTGAACCAGGTACAACTTTTAATGTGGGAGCTAAATTTAAAATTAATTTTACTAACTTAAAATCTAAATCTGGTTATACATTACTTTTAATAGATGAAGCAAATCCAAATAAGCCACCGTTTGATTATAAAGAATATTTCAGTGCTAATAATCATGGATGCGGAAGTGGTACAAACATAAATCCAGATAAGTATAGTGAAACTTCTAGCTGTGTGATAGATTTTAAGGTATTAGATGGACTTAAATTAGATAAGCAAATGATGCTTAAATTTGTTTTAACTGATAAAGATTCATCAGACGGGACTGAACCCTTAAAAGTAACAATAAATAAAAATATAAATAATACAAGTCAAGGCTCTACAACGACTACGACAACAACAACTTCTCAAGCACAAAAATCTAATAATGCTAATTTAAATAGTTTAACTGTGGTTACTGACAATGGTGAGAATATAGTTTTGACTCCGGATTTTAAAAGTAATGTTTTAAATTATAGTGCTAACGTACCTAATACGGTAACAAAGGTTAATGTAAATGCTACAGCTGAAGATAGTAAGGCAAGTGTAAAAATTAGTGATAATGTAAAAGAAGAATTAAATGCTGGTGAAAGTAATATTATTACTGTTATGGTAACTGCTGAAGATGGTACAAAAAAAGAATATATTATAGATATAACAAGGGATGAATTAACATCTGATGCAACAATAAAAAATTTAGCAATTAAAGAAGCTCCAGATTTTATTTTTGATGAAAATACCTTTTCTTATAAAATAGAATTAAAAGATTCAGTTGATAAATTAACGATAGATTTTGAGCTTGCAGACGAGTTATCAAAGGTTGATATTACAGGCAATTCAGATTTAAAAGATGGATCTAAAGTAAAGATTCTTGTTACTGCAGCAGATGGTACAAAAAAAGAGTACATAATATCAATAGTAAAAAAGGATAGTACTAAGGAAGAAACTAAAACTATATCAGCAGAAAAGAATCCTTTGGTTATAATGGCTTTATCAATAATAGGTTTTGGTTTAATTGGAACAATAATTTATGTTGCAAAAAAATAAAGAGTAGATTTTCATCTACTTTTTATTATGTCTCATAAATTCTCTAAGAATTTTAGTTAAAGCTCTTTTTTCGATTCTAGAAACGTAACTTCTACTGATTTTAAAATCTTTAGCAATTTCTTTTTGGGTTCTTTCTTTTTGATTGTAAAGCCCATATCTTTTTATTATTATTTCTTTTTCTCTTTCTGATAATATATCTATAAATTTATAAAGTAACTTGATATTATCTTTTAAATCAATATCTTTTACATAGTCGGGATTAGGTGTTTTTAAAACATCTAAAAATGAGATTTTGTTTCCTTCTTTGTCAAACCCTATAGATTCATTTATACTTATGTCTTTAAGGGTTTTTTTATTTGATCTAAAAAACATTAAAATTTCATTTTCGGCACATCGTGCTGCATATGTAGTAAGTCTAGTGCCATTTTTGTTTGAAAATGTATCAATTCCTTTTATTAATCCAATGGTACCTATACTTATTAAATCATCAATATCTTCTTTACCATTATCATATTTTTTTACTATATGCGCAACTAATCTTAAATTATGTTCAATTAATTTATTTCTAGCATTTTTATTACCATTTAACATATCTTTTATCAATTGATCTTCTTCTTCTTTTGTTAAAGGATCTGGAAAAGTTTTATTTCCATAGCTTCCAGTTGCAAATAAAATTCCTTTTATTAGCTCTGTCATAATACTTAATAACAAAATTATCACTCCTACAAAATTATATGAAAAAATAAACATAATTTATGATATAATTAAAAAGATATGTAGGCACATAATTATTTATAATAAAAAGAGGATAATATGGTAAATATAAGTTTAAATTTTGATCTTTTTAATAATTATTATTATTTTTATGAAAGATTAATAGTTTTATTGTTTTCTTTAGTTCCATCCCTTTTAATTGTATGGTTTATTTTATATTCTGATAGAAAAGATAAAGAACCTAAGAAAAATATTATAATTTGTTTGTTATCTGGAATACTTACAATTTCTTTAGCAGGTTATTTTGAACAACTTGTTGCTAATTATTTTTCTAATCAGATTATTTTAACTATTATTTGGGCTTTAATTGAAGAAATTTCTAAAGTGTTAATTTTCTTTATGTTTATTTTTGATAATAAACATTATGATGATATTTATGATGGTGTTGTTTATATGACTCTTATTTCACTTTCTTTTGCAGGTTTAGAAAATATAATGTATGCATTTTCTGAAAGTACCATAAGTAATAGTGTTAATTTAGCTATTATGAGAGATTTTACTACCATTCCGCTTCATTTAATAAGTAGTATTGTTATAGGATACTTTTTGTCTTTAGGTAATTTTTCTAAAGATAATAAGAATAAAAATCTTAATTTTTTCAAAGCTATTTTCTTCGGAACCGTAATACATGCTGCATTTAATTTGCTTATGGGATTTTTGGGAAGTTTAAATGTAGATTTGAATAATGTAATTCAAACTTTACTTCTTCAAACATTTCCTATTTTAGCTATAATGGTTATATTATTTTATATAGCTTATAAGGTTTTAAGAGAAACACTAAATTTAAATAAAAGCTACGTAAATAATGGTAAATTTGAAGAGAAATATAGCTATTTGATGAATTATAAAGAGTATCTTATAAGTAGTGATAGAAAAAAAAGAGTAGACATGTACAATGTTACTAAAGTAAAAAATAAGAAAGGTTGATATTATGTTAAAAAAATTTATTCCAGCTATGTATCAAAAAGATATTTTTTCAATTAATTATAAAAAATTAAAAGAAAATAATATTAAGTGTTTATTGTTTGATTTAGATAATACTTTATCTCCTGCTAAAGAAATTATTTTTTGTAAGAAAACAAAAAAGTTATTTGATTCCTTAAAAAAAGATTTTAGAATAATAATTTTTTCAAATAACTTTCCTAAAAGAGTAACAAAGTTTTCAAAATATTATGATGTATCTTGTGAATGTCTTTCTGCGAAACCTTTTTCTTTTAAATATAGAAGTATACTAAAAAAATATAATTATAAAAACCATGAGGTAGCAGCTATTGGGGATCAATTATTAACTGATATTAAAGGTGGTAATAAAATGAAAATTATGACTATCTTAGTTGAACCTATTAGTAAAATTGATGAAAAAGAAACTTGGCTTAATAGAAAGATAGAAAAATATATTTATAAAAAATTTAAGGAAAAAGAAATTTTGATAAAGGGTAGATATTATGACTAAAAAATGCGTTGGTTGTGGTGCTGTTTTTCAAACTAGTGAAATTAACAAGCCTGGATTTGTAGAAAAAGAAAACTTTGAAAAATCTTTAGTGTGTCAAAGATGTTTTAAAATAAAACACTATGGAGATTATCAGATTATAAAGAAAGATAAAAAAGATTACAAAAAAATATTTGATGAAATAAAAAGTAAAAATGAATTAATATTGTTTTTATGTGATATACTTACTTTGGATGAATCACTAAAAGAACTTAATAATTTTAAGGGAAGGGTAATTTTAGTTATAACAAAAAAGGATTTATTACCTAAGTCTGTTAAAGAAAACAAATTACTAAACTATATTAAAAATAATTATAATTTAGACGTAGTTAGTATTTTATTTGTAAGCTCTGTAAAAAATTATAATTTAGATGTTTTGATGGGCTTGATATATAAGTATAAAAAAAGTAACAAGGTTTATTTAGTAGGAAATACAAATGCTGGTAAAAGTACTTTGATAAATGCTATTATAAAGTCATATAGTGAAAAAAATTCTTTAATTACAACTAGTATTTTACCTGCTACCACACTAGATGTAATTGAAATAAAACTAAATGATAAAATTACTTTAATAGATACCCCTGGGATAGTAAGTGAAGATAATTTTTTATCAGATGAAGAAGCTAAAAATGTAAAGATTATTACTCCTAAGGTAGAAATAAAACCAATTACCTTTCAAATGAAGCCAAACCAATCTATTATAATTGGTAATTTTGCTAGAATAGATTATTTAAGCAGTCATAATAATAGCTTTACGCTTTATGTAGCTAATAAAGTTGCAGTTAAAAGAATAAACTTAAATACCAATAATAGCTTAAGAAATTTAACTAAACATACTTTTTCTATAAAGGAAAGAAGTGATGTGGTCATTAATGGTTTATGTTTTTGTAAAATAGTAAGTGAAGCAAACATAAATATATATGTAAAAGATAATGTTAAAGTATTTATAAGACCAAATTTAATATAATAAATTTGGTCTTTTTGTTTATTTCGACATTGTTTTATATTTTATTATCGTATTATGTATTTGGTGATATAAATGAAAAAAACTTTGTTTTGGATTTTTGCAGCTTTGTTATCTGGTGCTCTTTTAGGGTCTTTTACGTTTGATAGGTACGAAAATTTAAACGTAGAAAAAGTTATAAATATAAATGATAAGGTTTATATGGCTAAATATGGAGAATATAAAAGTGAAGAGGAAATGATTAATAATATAAGTAATGTTGAAAGATATATTTATATAGTAGAAGATGGAAAGTACAAAGCTTATGTGGGTGTTTCTACAACGAGCAAAAACATAAAAAAAATTGTTGATATATATTTAAATAAAAATATAAAATTGGACATTGAAAAGATTACTATTGATAATGAAGAATTTATTCAAAATTTAAATGAATATGAGAAATTACTTGATGCAACCGTGGATGAAAAATCTCTTTTAATAATCCAAAATCAGATATTATCTTGTTATGAAGAGTTGGTGGTAAATAATGAGTAGTTTGCTTATAAGGGAGGTGCCTACTGAAGAAAGGCCAAGAGAAAGACTTATTAGATATGGAGCAAAAAACTTATCTACTGAAGATTTAATAGCAATAATTTTGAAGACAGGAACAAGAGATTATTCATCTAGGTTTTTAGCTTCTGAAATTTTGAAAATGGTTAAAGATGTGTCAGAATTAAAAACGCTAAGTTTATCTAGGTTAATTAGTATTAATGGAGTAGGAGCGGTAAAAGCAATAGAATTTTTAGCAGCTTTAGAGTTAGGAAGAAGGGTATATGATGGCAGGGTGCTTGATAATGATTTAAAGTGTAATAGCGCAGAAAAAATTTTTAAACATTTTAGGTCAGAGTTATCTGGAAGTAAACAAGAATTTTTTTATTGTTTATATTTAAATCAGCAAAAAAAACTTATTGATAAAAAACTTTTATTTAAAGGTACTTTAAACAGAAGTCTAATTCACCCAAGAGAAATTTTTAAAGAAGCTTATTTATCTTCTGCTGCATATATAATTTGCTTACATAATCATCCTTCTGGAAATGTAATTCCATCAGAAGAAGATATAAATATAACTAATAATTTAATAAAAATAGGTAGGCTGCAAGGTATTCCTGTAATAGATCATATTATAATTGGGGATAGTAATTATTATAGTTTTTACGAAAACGATTTAATGGGTAGGTGATATTTTTGAAGAAGGTGAAAGCTAACTTAAAAGAAAAAAAATCTTTTGCAAAAAAAATAGTTATACTTGTTTTTTTGTTTTTTATAGGCTTAACTCTTTTTTTAATACCGAGAAATTTTTTTGTATTAGAATCTTTAGTAAAAAGTACAACATCTTTTATTAATTCTAGTATTAATAAAAAGTTTTATGGAAATTCAAAATTGGATAGTAATATAATAGAAAGTAAATTATCTAGTTTAAAAGAAGAAAATAAAAATTTAAAAGCATTATTAGATATAAAGACAAAACAAGAAAATTATGTTGCTGCTACGGTAACAAATCATATTTCAAATATTTTGTTTAATAATATCGACATAAACAAGGGTAAAAATTCTAAATTAGAAAAAGGAAATCCAGTTATTAATGATAAAGGCTTAGTGGGTTTTATCAAAAAAACTTCTAATAATTTAAGTGAAGTTGAACTTATTACTAACGTTAATGAAGATAACATGTTTTCGGTTTTAATAGGAACTAAAGAGATATCTGGCTTACTATCTAGTTATGATAAAAAAAGTAATACTTTTACGGTAACAAATGTAATGAGTAAAGATGATTTATTAAATAGCAATGTGGTTCTTTCTGGATTTGAAAATAGCAATTATAAAGGTTTATATATAGGTAAGGTTGTCGAGGATAAACTAGATAATTATGGCCTATCTAAAACTCTTAAAATAAAGTCTGAAGTGGACTTTTCAAATATATTATATGTTTTGGTGGTGACAGATAATTGATAACTCTTTTTATCGTTTTGCTATTTCTTTCATTATTATTAGAAACTTTTGTTACTAACTTATTTATTGGTATTAATCCATTTTTTTTATTAGCTATAATAATTTTATTTAGTAGGTTTGTAGAAGAAAAAAAATATTTTTTTATCATCTTATTTTTCGCTTTAATTAATGATTTATTATATACAAATTTTTCTTTTATTTTCCTTATAAATTTTTTGATAGTAGGTTTTTTATCTAAAAAATATTTAAAAGAAAATAATAATATTTTAATTAATTTATTGTTTTATTATATTTTGGTGATACTATGTACCTTTAATCTTTTTGCTTTTAGTTTTATTACTAGACATAATAATTTTTTATTGGAACAAGATTTTTTAGTTTCTACAATATTAAATAGTTTTTATTTTTTGATAATATTTTTAATTAGTAATATTTTTTTATGTAATAGTAAGAAAAAATACTCATATTTTTAAATAGGTGATTATTTTGAACGATTTATCTTTTAAATTCCAAAAAAAAACAGAAACTAATAATTTTTTTTCTAAGTTTTTGTATTCAATAATTATTAAAAGTCTTTTAGTATGTATTATCCTTTTAGGATCCATGATATATATAAAGCAAAGTGATGAAAACAAGGAAAAGTTTAAAAATGTAGTTTATAATAATTCACTATCTTTTGCTAGGATTTATGATTCTTATAAAAAATATTTAGGAGATGTAATTCCATTTAAAAATATGTTTAATGATAATACTAAGATAGTTTCTAAAAATAATATAGAATATAGTAATATTAAAGAAGAAAGTAATGGCTATATACTAACTGTTCAAAAAGACTACGCAGTACCAGTTATAAATGAAGGTATAGTAATAGAAGTAAGGAAGGATGAAACTTTAAATAATGTGGTTACTATCCAGGATAAAACAGGTACCGACATAACATACGGATATTTAACAGATTTAAATGTTAAATTATATGATTATATTTCTAAGGGACAAATTGTAGGAGGAAGCTCTTCAAAATTATATTTAAGCTTTAAAAAGGATGGTAAGTATTTGGATTATGATGGATATATTTAAAAAAATAAACATATCTTTTTCTTTATTAATACTCATTCTTATTTCTTTTTTATCAGGTTTATTCAAGGACATTTTAATATTATTTTTGATAATTTTCATTCATGAACTAGGTCACATTTTAGCATCTTTTAAATTTAAATGGAATATCAAAAAAATTAATTTTGGAATATGCGGAGGTTATATAACGTATGAGGAGAAAATTGATAAACCTTTCATAGAAGAATTTATTATAGCAATATCAGGTTTTTTATCTCAAACGTTATTTTTTATCATCATTTTATATTTAAGAAAAGAAAATTATTTTGATGAAAACCTTTTTGAACTAATAAGAAAATATTATTTAGCCATTCTTTTTTTTAATTTTATTCCAGTAGAACCTTTAGATGGTTCTAAATTATTAGGGCTATTTTTTAGTATTTTTTTACCATATAAAGTTACTCTAAAAATAATGAATATTATTTCTTTTGTTATATTAACATTATTTTTTATCTTTTTTGTTCTTTATTCTCCTTATACCGAATTTAGCTATTTTATATTACTTTTTAACTTAGGTTTTTGCCTTTTAAAAAAAGTAAAAGAGGTACCTTACTTATATAATAAGTTTTTATTTGAAAGATATATTAATCCAATTGTTACTAATAAGATAGTTATAGTTAAAGGTAATTTATTATCAAAAATGAAACGTAGAAAAAAACATCTTTTTTTAATAAATGGCAATTATAAAACAGAAAAATTATTATTATCTAAAAGATTTGACTAATATTTATTTATATGGTAGAATTAATACGTTTGTATGACTTCTTGTCTGCAACCACACAGAAAAGGTTTAAACTTTAAAAGTGCCTTAATGGTGAGTCTAAGTTTAAAAAGAAGGAGGAATATTCATGAAAGCTATTATCGAAACTGGTGGTAAACAATACCGCGTTGAAGAAGGTTCTGTTATCTATGTTGAAAAACTAGATGTAGAAGCTGGAAAAAATTATGTTTTCGACAAAGTAGTTATGGTTGGTGAAAAAGTTGGACGTCCATATGTAGACGGAGCTAACGTTGAAGCTAAAGTAGAAAAACAAGGTAAAAATAAGAAAATTACTATTTTTAAGTATTTACCAAAGAAAAGTTCACATAAAAAACAAGGTCATCGTCAACCATATACTAAATTAACTATTACTAAGATTAATGCTTAAGTTGGTGGTTAGATGATTAAGATAAAAGTTAGTTATGATGATACTTATGTAAAGCAAATTACGGTAAAAGGTCATGCTAATTATGATGATTATGGCAAAGATATCGTTTGCGCTTCAGTAAGTTCCATTGTTATAACTAGTTGTAATTTAGCTTTAAAGCTTGATGAGGCTTCTGTTTTGGTTGAGCAAAAAGAAGGTTTTATTGAAGTGTTAGTTTTAAAGCAGGATGATATAATAAATAAAGTTTTTTTGAACATGATTGAAATGTTAGAAGAACTTTCCAAAGATTATAAAAAAAACGTTAAAATTATTATATAGAGGAGGTGCTCTTGATGTTAAAATTAAACATTCAATTATTTGCACACGTTAAAGCACAAGGTTCAACTCATAACGGACGTGATAGTGAAGGTAGAAGATTAGGTGCAAAAGCTGCTGATGGAGAATTAATTAGTGCAGGATCAATAATTTACCGTCAAAGAGGTACTAAAATTTATCCAGGGGTAAACGTTGGTATGGGTAAAGATCACACATTATTTGCAAAGATTACTGGTTATGTTAGATATGAACGTAAGGGTAAAGATAAAAAGCAAGTTAGTGTATATGAAGAAAAATAATATCATCATCATGATGATATTTTTTATTTAAACTATTATTTTATCATAATTTATGGTAAAATTTTGATGAGGTGAAATTATGAGATATAATGTTTTAAAAGATGCTGACGAAATTTTAAAGAGTAGTTCATATCTTGTTAAAAATCCTAAGGAATACAAGAATAATTGGAAACAAGTTTTCAAAAATAATAATCCCATTTGTTTAGAATTAGGAATGGGAAGAGGAAGCTTTTTAATTCAAATGGCAAAATTACATCCTAATATTAATTATATAGGTTTAGAAATAGATAAATCACAAACGGCAACGGCTATAAATAATATAGGTGGTCAAAAAATTAATAATTTAAAAATGATTTGTGCTGATGCAAAAGATATAATAGATTTTTTTGGAAAAGAAATAGATACTATTTATTTAACTTTTTCTGAGCCTTGGCCTAAAAAGCAAGATGAGAAAAAAAGATTTACTCACGTTAACTATTTGAAACTTTATGATAGGATTTTCAAGAAAAATAAGCATATAATCCTAAAAACTGACAATAAAATATTATTTTCTTCTGCTTTAGAAAGTTTAAGTGAGTATTGGTACGTTTTTGATAAGATTAGTTTAGATCTTCATAATGATGAAAGAAAAATAGAAAATGTTATGACTGATTTTGAAAAACAATATTATAAAGAAAAAAGGTCAATATATTACTTGGAAGCATCATTTAAAAATTAGTTAATAAAGGGGGTTTGAAATTGAAATTAATTAATAAAATTATTGTTTTTTTATTGAAAAAATAGTTAGTAATAATGTTTTTATAAAAAATGAATTGATTAACTATCTGAATGACAAATATTTTGATGAGCTTAGCAAAGCTGTAAATGATAAAAAAGATGAAATAGATAAGAAAAATTTTGGTAGTGAGAAAAAGAAGTATGATTTTTGTAAGGTTAAACCTGGAGATGTTATTATTGCAAAATCTTTGAATCCTGGAGAAAAAGAAGAGGATAATATTCACTTATACCGTCCATTTTTTGTTGTGGGCAAAACTAAAAGGAAAATACAGGGTATTTATTGTACTACAAAAAAATATACATCAGATGAATATTTACCTTTAACTTTTATTAATGCTTCTAAAGTTACTTATTTGGATTGTTCACGAATAAGGCAGATTCATTTTGATGATTTTAAAATGATTTCAAAATATAAGATTAATACAGATGAAGCTAAAAAAATTATAAATAAAATAATTAATTATACTCATAATTATAATCAGATTGACTTTAACTCATTTTTTAAAAAGATAACTTTTAATAGTATAGTTTTATATGGTAAGGAGCTTTATAAAATAAGTGGTGTTACAAAAAATGGTTATGAAGCACATCCGTTAAAACAAATTTATAATAATGGAGCTTCTAAATATATTAATATTTTTGGGAAAAAATATGAAGTTGATGAAGAAGAAAAAATGGTTTTAAATCCTGATAAGATTATAGTTATAACAGATGAACCAGTTTTTAGTAAAAATGAAGAATCAGAAGAGGTAAAAAAGAATAAAAGTTTGTTTGAATCTGGAGACAAAAATGTTGAAAATTATCAATACGGAGATATTTTATCTATTAATTGTTCAAAATCTAAAATCATATATTTGGCAGAAAGTAAAAAATATGTGTACTATGTAAGTATGGATGATATTGATTTCTTTAGAGGAATTTCTAGAATAGATAAAAATAATGTAGTGGCATATTATGATCATTTAAAAGATGAAGAAAAAAATAAACTAGCGGTTAAAATAGATAAGTTTATTAGTTTAAATAATGATAATTTAGCTTGTAAAAATTTTCAAAAGATAAAGTCTTTTTCAACTAAAAATAAAAAGAGGTGATTAAAATGTTTATAGATGAGGTTATAATAAAAGTTAAGGCAGGTAATGGAGGCGATGGTTGTACAGCTTTTAGAAGAGAAAAATATGTTCCTGATGGAGGTCCTGCTGGCGGTAATGGAGGAAGAGGCGCAAACATTATATTTAAGACAGATTTAGGACTTAGAACATTACTTGATTTAAGGTATAATAAATTAATTAAAGCACCTAAGGGAGCTAATGGTTCTGGAAAAAATAAAAATGGTCGTGGTGCTGAAGATGTAATTATAAAAGTTCCTCTTGGAACTACGGTTAAAGATGTAGATACTGGTCTTATCTTAGCCGATCTTACCAAAGAAAATGATGAAGTTATTGTAGCTAAAGGTGGTAGAGGAGGTAGAGGTAATACAGCTTTTGCCACAGCATCAAATCCTGCGCCAGACTTTTCTGAGCATGGTGAGCCAGGAGAAGAAAGAACTTTAAAAGTAGAATTACGTCTTTTAGCTGATGTGGGTTTTGTTGGGTTGCCTTCTGTTGGAAAATCAACCATTCTTTCTAAAATTTCAGCTTCGAAGCCAAAGATAGCTGCATATCATTTTACTACTTTAAATCCTAACTTAGGAGTAGTAAGGGTAAGGGATGGCAGAAGTTTTGTTGCAGCAGATTTGCCTGGTCTTATTAAAGGGGCTTCTTTGGGAGAAGGCTTGGGAGATAAATTTCTTAAGCATATTGAAAGAACAAGAGTTATTGCTCATATTATAGATATGAGTGGTGTAGAAGGTAGAGATCCTTTGCAAGATTATGAAATTATTAATAAAGAATTAGAGGACTTTAATCAAAAACTCATTTTAAAACCTCAAATAGTTATTGCTAATAAGATGGATTTAGAAGGTGCCAAGGAAAATTTAAAGAGATTTAAAGAAAAATATGATATCTCGGTTTTCGAAGTTTGTGCTATTAAATCAGAAGGTCTTGAAGATGCTTTAGTAGCTATTGCAGATGAACTAGAAAAAGTAGAAGAAAAACCTATTTTTGAAAGTGATAATTTTGAGTCTCACGTTTTATATAAGTTTAAAAAAGAACAACCTTTTACAATTGTTAAGGATAATGATATCTATGTTATAAGGGGTAAAGAAGTAGAAAAATTATTTAAAATGACTAAGTTTACAGACGAAGGAGCAAGAAGGTTTGCTCGTAAGTTAAGAGGTATGGGAATTGATGAAAAGCTTATAGAAATGGGTGCTAAAAATGGAGATAGAGTTCAAATCATGGATTTAATTTTTGAATTTAAAATATAAAAACAAACAATTTAGTTTGTTTTTTCTTTTACACATGCTTTAAAATATTTTTTTATCAACTTGTCTTTTATTTTCTTTTATTATAAAATATATAATGTAGACTGGAAAGGAGGCTTTCTATGAAAAATAAGGTTGAAACTGAAGAAGAAGTTGAAACTCTTGATTTTATAGCAGATGAAGAAGTCTCTAACCAGATAGATGAAATGCTTGATTTTATGGATGTTTCAGATGAAGTAGAAAATTTGGAAGAAGAAATAAAAAAAGATCAGTTAAATAGTTTGCTACAAACTCAAAATGAAGAAGTTTCTGTACAAATAGATGCTTCAAAAGAAAAGTTAGAAGAATATGTTCCTTCTATTAAGGATTTTAATATAAAAAGTGCTAAAATTAGAAAAATAGTCAAAAAAGCTATGTTATATACTATTATAGTCATGCTTTTAGGCTTTGAATTTTTTATTGATAAAACTGGAAAATTATTAAATGATTTAAAAGTTTATGCAAGTGATAATCAGCCTATAAAAATAGTTCAAAATGAGAAATATGGTTTTATTGATTATAATGGTAACAAGATTGTTAATCCTAAATATTTATATGCAGATGAATTTATCTCTGGATATGCTATTGTTAAAAATTCTTCTAACTTACCATTAATAATAGATAAAGGGGGAAAAGAAGTTATTCCTACTGGAACTTATTTTTCTTTATATAGAGCAGGGGAAGATATTATAGCTTCAAAAGTAACTAAAAAAGGGTTGAAATACGGTATTTTAGATTGTAACTTAAAAGAAAAAACAAAATTTGAATATGATTCGATAGTTTATAAAAAAGATGCATATACTTTTGTAAAAAATAATGATGTTGGGTTATTAAATTTAGAAGGTAAAGAAATTTTTATTTATAAATTAACCGATAAAGACGATAAAACTATAGACCTTAATGTTTCTTCTGTTACAGACGAAAATAGTGAGCGTTACGGAGTTGTATTAGTTAATCACACATCATTAATTGTTAATTTAAAAGATGGAAAGACAGTTTCTTCTCCTACTTTAAATACAATTATTCCAGAAAAAAATAATGTTTTTTATGAAGAAATTTCTGCTGGAGAGAAAAAATATATGTATGTACAAGGTAATAAAGTTTTACTTGAATCTGATGATTTTTTAAGTTTAGAAATAGATTCGATAGAAACTGGTGTATTAAAGGCTCTTACCAAAACTTATGAATATAACTATATAAGTACAAAGTCTTTAGAACAAATAAAAAAAGGATTAAAACCTGAGCAAGTTTTTTATGGTGATAGTATATTTATATATGAAGATTATAAAAGAAATAATACTAATTTTATATTTGTGAAAAATGGAGAACAGTATGCTTCAGTAAAGAAAGAATTTTCAATATATAAGCCTTTTAAAAATGGCTTAGCTGTAGTAAAATTTGACGATGGAACTTATGGTTATATAAAAGAAAATGGTGAATTTTTAACAACAGAACATTTTTTAGAAGCTAACGAGTTTGACGAATATGGTGAAGCTATAGCAAAAACTAGTGAAGGTTATGGGGTTATTAATAGTAAAGGCAAAACAATAATTCCTTTTAAGAATAGTAAAATTGTTATGGCATCATCATCAGTTAAATTAAGTTCATCAAAAGATGATAATATTTTTTATGCCGTTATGGAAAAAACATTATATTCTTTACATGATTCTAAAGGAAAAAAAGTGAGTGAGGAATTTTATACAGATGTTGTTTTTGATAGTGAATTTCCATTATTAAAGGTTTCTACTGAAATTGAAGATTATCTGTTAACTTCATTAGAGAAGGAAAAGATAAAAATATCTTCTTTTAATTCAGATTATAAAGCTTTTGAAAATTATATTATTGTTAAAGATGAGTATTATAATTATAAAGGCAAATTGATTTACGTTGATAAATCAAGTGAATCTTAAGGAGTGTGTTTAACATGAAAGATATGGATTTGATTGATGTTTCTGATAACCATGTGAAAAAGAAAAAACATTTTCAAGACAAATTTATGCTATTTATATACATATTGCTTGTTTTACTTGTTATTTTAGGTTCTACTATATATTTTTTTGGGTATGAATTTTTTAAGCCCTATATAAGAGTGTGACATTTTATGAAAAAGTTTAAAGAATGGTTTTTTAATATAATAATTCTTTTAATAGTAATAGCTTTATATGTAGCGGTAGCTATGCTTATTTATACTAATTTTAAAGAACGTAAAAGGCAAGAAATTTCGGATGGTATTATTGATAAGTTAGATGATCAAATAGAGGAAAATAATGGGGAAGCACCTGCTGAAGTTTCAGTTGATTACAACGGAATAAAATATACTGTACTAGGAAAGATTAGAATAAAGAAAATTGGCATATATGCTCCTATTTTAAAAGAAAATACAACAGGAGCTTATAATGTTTCCGTGGTTAAAATATCTGGTCCAAGTCTTAATAGTAAAGGTAATGTCACTATAGGCGGACATAATTTTATGAAGGGTAATTTCTTTATTAAAATAAATAGATTGGTTAGTAATGATGTTGTGACAATAACTGATTTAACCGGAAATTCTGTTAATTATTATGTATATGAATATGGGGTTACAACGATTGAAGATTCTTCTTATTTAGCACAGCCTGCTTCAAAAGATGATCAAATTGTTACTTTAGTAACTTGTACTAAAGGTGGTAAAGAAAGATATTATGTTAAAGCAAGAAAAAAATGATAGTAAAAACGAGACTGCTGAAAAAGTAGTCAAAATTAAAACTGATAAATAGAAATAATTTCCTATTTATCAGTTTTTTATGATTTATATTATATTTTTGGCAAATATA
>CASDZZ010000010.1 GCA_949285875.1 uncultured bacterium
ATTTTTTGTTCCAATTAGAAAATTATGTAGTATAATGGTTATAGAAATTAATCTTTTAAGAAATTTCCAAACGTGTATAACTCACGCACCAGATTGATACCAAACTCTAACTTCTACGGTTAGAGTTTTAATATGCTTCAATTTATGATAGAATATTTATAGAAATTTTAACTTTGTCAATTTAATAAATACACTTGTATATTGACCAGCTAATATATATAAGGGGGGAAATTTTTGTATGCAAACAATTTATATTATGGATACTGAAATGCCTATTCCTAAAGAACATTCTAGCGTACATTCTTTAGAAGAGGTGAAAGAAAAAAATCTTTTAGAATTAAATACATCCTACACTAAATCTGTAATAGATTGGGCTCAAAATTAGTTTCAAAAATATTTAAAATGATAAAAGTTCAAATCGAATTTAATTTTCAAGATATTTTAATAGTATTTTTCTCAAACTCTTTCTTTGGCACACCGGAAGCGTTCTTTAATTCCGAAAAGAAATTATTAGCTATTAAAACAGCAACATTTTATACAGGAAAAGAGTCTAATTTACAAAAATATGTTTTACATGAATTAACTCATGACACTATTAGCGAAGAGAATAAAGAATTATATTTAATTAAGAAGAAAAAATAGAATTGTCAAGGATATTAAATAAATAATACCTTTGGCAATTTTTTATAAAAGGAAAAATAATGAGGTTGATACTTCTGAAGGACTTTATAAATTTCTTGAAAGAAAATACAAGAATATTTAGAAAAGTAGATAAAAATAATTTAAATTTTGTAAAAATGATTATATATAAAAATATATGATATAATTATTATAATTAAATTAAAAGAGGGCTTATTTATGATTATAAAAAATAAAATTGAATCAACGTATAAAAAATTCTTGAAAGAAGATATCATTCAAGAAATATTTAATATTTTTAATGGTGCCTATGATAGATTAAGTTATCCTTGCAAAATTAAAAATACTATTGAACTTAGTTTAAAATTTTATGAGGAATATAATAAACAATATTATGATTTAATTATAGACGGAATTAAAAATAAAAGAATTATTATAACTAAAGATAAACCCAAATCTTTTGTTAGTACAAATGAAGATATTTAAAAGGACGTGAATATATTCTTTGAAGGAAAGGGGAATTATAGATGATAATAAGAGGTAAAGTGGATGGTGACTTATATAAAAATTTAATGAATTATATTGTTTCAAAAAGTGACGTTTTATCAGTATCAGTAAATCTTATTTATAATAAAAAAGTTACAGATAAATTTATGAAAATTATTTCATATAATAATGCGTATGATATTAATGATATTCTAAATAATGTTCCTAAAAAACTAATAGAGAAAATATCTGAGGAAAATAAGAATAATACTTTAATTTTTGATGAAGAATATATAAATAATGAAAAAAGATATTTAATAAAATATATTCAAAATTTTTCAGAAGATGATAGGGTATCTCTCATATATAAAAGAAGAAAAACTTCTATAAAAAATATGATTTATTGGCTAGTTTATGAATATAAAACAACTAATTGGTTACGTAAATTTAAAACTAGTATTATTTATAAAAAGCGTAAAAGTTCATCGTATACTACTTATTATCTCAATCTGACGAAGGATTTAATAGATGATATCCTTAGCAGAAATTCATTTGATGATTGGATTTTTCCATTATCTGTTGAAGATATTGCATTTTTTAAGAATAAACAATGTTTATTATGTTCAGAAACTCATGAAAATATGTGGGATTTATATTGTAAAGATCAAAATGAATATAAGTATTTTAAATCTATTGGTATTAAATTTAATGATTTTAAATATAAATCAGATGGAAAAAAGGGATTACCTTACAATAATTATTATATTTAATTAGATTGGGGAAAATATATATATTTTTATTTACAATAAAACATTAAATGAATACAATGTTTTACCTGAAAATTCTGGTAATTATAAAATATACACAATGATGTATGATGCCTCTAAAAAATTACTTCAAATAGATGATTTTAATTATTTATTTAAATAAAAATAGCAATAAAATTGCTATTTTTTACTTTTATGTCTATTAAAACGATGTTTATTTTTGATTAAAACCGCATTCGATTTTTTATTCTCACGAATTTGATTTTGTCTTGGAGTTTTATACAAAACAAAGTCATCAATATATTGTTCTAAATAGTCTGTTAACTCAAACGGTAAGCCAATTAATTCTGAAGTATTCTTTCTTAATTCATCATTGTCATCCTTAGCTTTAATTATAATAACATCTTCTATATTATTTTCTTCTTCCAAAAGTTTTTCTTTAATCTTTTTTTGCTTTTCTTCTTCTTTACTTTTTAAAGCCCAATAAAAGAATAATTTATTATCTTTTCTATAGAATATACTTGGCTCACCATATCTTCTCTTTAAAATTTGATAGAAATCACTCAATGCAGCTAATTTTTGCCCAATGCAATCTCCTTGGTTGCTATAAAAATCATCAACAGAAATTTCAAAAGAATCATTTTCTTTTAGTTTGAATTTAAATTCTAAACTTTCTTCATATGGATATTCGTCTAATGTAGTTTGATTAAATTTAGAAATATATTGTCCTACCGCTTTATTATTCTTTTGATAGAAAAGTCTCATTTTATTACCAAGATTTTGTGTTAGTAATGTTTTTACTAATTCATATTCAGTTGTACTTTTATTTTCCATAATTTCTTCCTTTCAATTTTATTTTAACACAAGATGAACAAATGTGTTGAATATTTTTATTTAATCTTGTATAATATGGAGAAAAAAAGAGGTGTATTTAAATGGAAAATAAGGAAATCAGCAAAAGAATCATTTTAGATAAATTACAATTTTATATTGAAAATGGAATTGAAAATAGAAATGGTACCATAAGAGAATTTGACTATTTAGATTACATGGATTTAACAGATGTTAGTGTTGAAGAACTAGATAAATTTTGGAGAAAAGAAGATTATCATTTTAGATATAACGATAAAATAAGAAACTTTTTTTCTAAAAATAAAACGGCATCGGTATTAAGTACAATTGATGTAGAATATTTACTTAAAGAACTATATGAAATTGATTGTAAAAGGGATAAAAAAGGATTTCCTATGCCTGGGACAGGAAGAATAATTACAAAGGAAGAAAAATTAGCTGCTATTGATTTTGTTATAAATAATGGTTATCCATTAACAGATAAAACTTATAACTGTGCGTTAAAAAGAATTTTAAAAGGATATATGTTTATTGATATTAAAAAATATCAAGATTTAGATGTTAATAATTTACCAAACGTTAAAAAGCATAACTAATGATTTAGTGTAAGCTTTTTTATTTGACCTAATTTATATTAAATGTTATGATAATTATATCAATGATAGGTGATTATATGAATGATAAATATATAAGCGTAACAGCACTTACTAGATATATAAAATATAAAATAGATAATGATAGTAATCTGCAAGAAGTTTACTTAAGAGGGGAAATTTCTAATTTTAAAGCTCATACTAGAGGTCATTTTTATTTTACAATTAAAGATGAAAATTCAAGAATAAACGCAATAATGTTTAGCTATAATGCATCAAAATTAAAGTTTATCCCTCAAGACGGAATGAAAATTTTAGTAAAAGGGAAAATTAGTGTTTTTGAATCTACTGGAAATTATCAAATCTATGTTGAAGAAATGCTAGAAGATGGAATAGGAAATCTTCATATTGCCTTTGAACAGTTAAAAAAGAAACTTAGTGAAGAAGGATTGTTTGACGAAAAGTATAAAAAAGGAATTCCAAAAATTCCATTTAGGGTTGGTATTGTTACAGCATCAACCGGAGCAGCTGTAAAAGATATTTTATCTACAATTAAAAGAAGGTTTCCGGTTTGTAAAACAATTCTTTTTCCTTGTTTAGTACAAGGGGAACTTGCTAAAGATGATATTGTAAAAAAACTTGATATTGCCGATAATTATGATCTTGATGTTATTATATTAGGTAGGGGAGGCGGTTCCATAGAAGATTTATGGCCGTTTAACGAGGAAATAGTAGCCCGCAAGGTTTTTGCTTGTAAAACGCCTATAATTAGCGGAGTAGGTCATGAAATTGATTTTACAATATGTGATTTCGTAGCTGATAAAAGGGCAGAAACTCCTACTGGAGCGGCAGAAAGAGTGGTGCCTAAATTATCAGACTTATTGCTTGAAATTGAAAATTATAAATTAAGGTGTACAAACAATATTAAAAATGTGTTAGAAACTAATAAATTAAGATTAAAAAAGTTAAAAGAAAGTTATGTTTTAAAAAATCCTCTTAATTTATATGAAATAAAAGAACAAAAATTAGATGGTATCATAGATAAACTTAACACTAATATAAATGCTATACTTTACACTAAAAGAGCTAAATTAGAAATAATAGAAAATAGTATTATTTTTAAAGAGCCTCGCATAATATATGAAGATAAACTAAAGAAAAATAATCACTTAATAGAAAAATTAGAAATTTTAAACCCTTTAAATGCACTAAAACGTGGTTATGCTATTGCAAAAAAGGAAAATAAATCTATATCAAGTGTAAAAGAAATAAAAGAAGATGATGTTATAGATATAAGTATAAAAGATGGAAATATAAAAACTAAAGTTTTGGAGGTTAATTGTGAGTAAAGAAATTAAATTTGAAGAAAAATTAAACGAACTAGAAAAAATGGTTAATGAATTAGAAAAAGGAGAAATTGACTTGGATGATGCTATAGAAAAATATACGGTAGCAATGAAGTTAGCTAAAGAATGTTCTGATAAATTAAAAAATGCTGAAGAAAATGTAAATAAAATACTAACTGAAAATGGTAAAGAGGAAGACTTTACTGCTGAATAGGAGGAAAATGCATGACATTAATGGTTATGGCAGCTGGAATGGGATCTAGGTTTGGCGGTTTAAAACAAATTGAACCCGTTGGACCTAATGGGGAATTTATTATAGATTATTCAATTTATGATGCCATTAAAGCAGGTTTTGACAAAGTTGTATTTATAATAAAAAAAGAAAATTATGAGTTGTTTAAAGAAACAGTAGGAAAAAGAATAGAATCTAAAGTTAAAGTAGAATATGTTTTTCAAGAATTAGAAAACGTACCTAGTGGGGTTTTAGTTCCTAAAGAAAGAGTTAAACCTTGGGGAACTTCTCATGCAATACTATCTTGCAAAGATGTTGTAAAAGAACCTTTTTGTGTAATAAACGCTGATGATTTTTATGGTCCGGATCCTTATGTCAAAATTAAAAACTTTTTTAATGAAAATAAAAAAGATAATGAGTATGCTATGATAGGTTACGTTGTTAAAAATACTATGACTGAAAATGGAGCTGTAAAAAGAGGTATTTGTACTAAAAATAAAAAAAATTATTTAACAAAACTAGTAGAAAGTTCTGTAGAAAAAAAAGATAACAAGATATACGCAACACCGTTAGAGGGTGATGTAAAAAGTTTTGAAATACCTGAAGATACTTTAGTATCAATGAATATATGGGGATATAAACCTTCTATTTTTAAATTACTTGATGATGAAATGCAAGACTTTTTTGAAAAACATAAAGATAATTTAAATACTTGTGAATTTTTAATTCCAATTAGTACCGCAAAAAGAATTGAAGAATGTATAATTAATGTTAAGGTTCTTGATACGAATGAAAATTGGTATGGTGTAACATATAAAGAAGATAAAGAAATAATTGTTAAGGCAATAAATAAAATGATTGAAGAAGGAAAATATCCTAAAAAGTTATGGAGCTAGTTATAAACTAGCTTTTTTCCATTTTTTATCATTTATTTTTTTTTCTAATAATTACATACTAATAATGTAATTCGAATTACAAAAAAGGAGCATAAAAATGTTATGAAAAAATTTAAAAATATTATAATAATTTTTTTAATTACTACATTTATTATGCCACAATGTTTATTCGCTTATTCCGAACATATAATTGCAGGAGGCGAAAATATAGGATTAAAGGTTACTAATAATGGTGTTATTGTTGCAGGTTTTTATAAAGTTAATAATGGCTATCCAGGTAAAGAAGCAGGTTTCTATAAAGGAGATATTATAGTTAAGTCTAATAATAAAATGATAAATTCAATAGATGATTTTATTTCCTCTATCGAAGAATGTAATGAAAAAAAATTAAGTATAACTTTTAAAAGAAACGATAAAGAAAAAAATACTACTTTAAATTTAATTGAGGAAGATGGTAATTTAAAAACTGGATTATATGTAAAAGATTCTGTATCAGGGATTGGTACATTAACTTTCATTGATCCTAATACAAAACTTTATGGCGCTTTAGGACACGAAATTTTAGAATCTTCTACAGGTACCTTAATAAATGTCAAAGAAGGACAAATTTATGATTCAAAAGTAACTTCTATAGAAAGAAGTACAAGAGGTGAACCTGGAGCTAAAAACGCAAGTGTAGATTCTAATAAAGTATATGGAAATATAAAAGAAAATACAATTTCAGGTATATTTGGTAATTATACGAGTGAAATCAATAAGAACAAATTATATAAAGTAGCTGATTATGACGAAATAAAATTAGGAAATGCAAAAATCATAACGGTTTTAGAAGATAATTTAAAGAAAGAATATGACATAAATATAATCAAAGTAAATAATAATAAAAATGATAATAAAAACATATTATTTGAAGTAACTGATAAAAAGCTAATAGAAATGACCGGAGGAATTATACAAGGAATGAGTGGTTCACCAATAATTCAAGGAGATAAAATAATTGGTGCGGTAACAAACGTAGTAGTTAATGAACCTACTAAAGGATATGGTATTTTAATAACGTCCATGTTAGAAGAAGCAGAAGATTAGGAATTTTTTTAAATTCCTTTTCTTTTTTTAAAATTTTTGTTATTATAAATCCTATAACCAGAAGGTGATAGATATGACTAAGTTTATAACTAAAGAAGCTTTTAAAAAAATGACTAAATTTGATAATCCAAACGGGAGAGATAATTTAAGATTTTTTGATGAAGAAAATTTGATAAAATTATCTGTTAGGGACTATTGCTACTGGAATCAAATATTAAGGAAAGACTTGCAAGGTTTTAGAAAACCAGAAGAAATATACTTTCTAGATGACAGTTTTAAGGATTATGTGGAAAACTTTAAAACCGCAATAAAAAATAAATTTTTAAATGATTTTTGTGTGTTGCACGAAAAAGATATTTATAACGTGCCTACTTTACAAAAGTTAAAACTAATAAGAACTTTACTTTATAATAATGCTTGCGCAGTTCATAATAATTTAATATACGGTGATTATTCACCTTCTAATATAATGGTAGATAATAATTTCTTACCAACAGTTATTGACCTAGAAATGTCAATTGTAAATGGTAATATGCATAATTTCCAAACTAAATACCATAATGCTTTATATTATTATGGTACTGATTTTTTAGAGGATGAACATAAAATAATTACTTGTGATAAAATAACTTTATTAAATTTATCGCTAGATTTACTTTTGCAAGGAAAAGTTGATATATATGCACACAAAATAAATCCTTATCTTATAAGAAGAAATATTAAACTTTTAAATCTTCCTCCTGAGTTAGAAAAGAAGTATATTGATATTTTATATTATAGAAAAGCTCCGGATAAAAATGATTTTTTTGTTGACGATTTTGATTATATGATAAAAAATGGTTATAGGTTAAAATGATTGTAGTTCAGAAATTGTTAAATTTTTATTACTATAATTTTTTATGACAATATATTTACTAATTATTGACCCAATAACAAATAAATAAGAACTTTGTATTTGAAGAAGAGCATCACTTCTATTTGCACTATCTTCTTTTTTTGTTATCTCATATTCCTTATAATTTATATATAAAAATGCAACGGAAACAGCAATAGAAATAAAAGTTTGAAACAAAAGAAGGTTTTGGGCTTCAGTTTCTGAAAATAATCCAGTTTTTTTATCTAGTTTTAATTTTTTATCATAAGATAAAATCAGTGATAATAATATCCCAATTAAAAAAACAAATTTTACTATTAATTGTATATTTAAAAGAAAATTCTTTTCATCATCTTTACTCATATTTAATTATATTAAAAATAAAAAAGAATACTACTGTATTCTTAAGCAAAAATAGGTGCTAAAATAGCTGTTATTGCAGAACTTACCATTGCTATTAAAGCAATCCAAACAAAAACTTTATTCCAATTTATTTTAAATTTCTTCTTCTTTTTTTGTTCTTTTTTTATTTCTTTCAATGTTTTCACCTCAAAAATATTATAATATAAAAAAAGTTAAATTTAAAGTAATATTTTTTTTAAAAGTTAATATAGTTTACTAAAGGAGAGAAACAATGAAAACAATAATAAATTATATTAACGACACACTAAAAAAAGAAAAACCACTTTTATTTTTTACTTTTATAGTTTTTACTCTTGGTTTATTATTAGGAACCATTTTTATAACAATGATTACAGAAGAGGATAAAACTCTCTTATTAAATCAGCTTTCTACTTATTTAGAAAGTACAAAAAAACTTTCTAAAGATGTTTTTGGGATAGTAGCTTTTAAAAGTTGCTTTTTAAATAATTTTATACAATTACTTATACTTTTTATATTAGGAATTTCCATGATAGGTATCTTGGCAGTTATTATAATTTTATTTTTTAAAGGATTTATGATAGGTACTAGTTTATCAACCTTTATTTTAAAGTTTAAGGTAAAAGGTATTTTAGGATGCTTTTTGTATGTTTTTCCTACAACAATAATTAACATATTAATTTTTATTTTATTATCTTTTTATGCGGTTTATGTTTCTAAAAAATTTTTGTATGCATTATTTAAAAAAGATAATTTAAATTTTAAAACTTTTCTTGGAAAATATTTATTAACTTTTGTTATTTGTGTTATTTTAATGTTTTTTACTTGCTTTTTAGAAAGTTTTTTAACTCCGTTTTTATTAAAATTATTTAATTATGCTATATAATGACTCACCATGATATTTATGTTATAATTGGTGTGGTGATTAGATGAAAAAAGTATTAATTGGAATGAGTGGGGGAGTGGATTCTTCGGTAGCTGCTTTGCTACTAAAAAAACAAGGTTATGAAGTTATAGGGGTAACAATGACTTTGTTTGACGAAGAAAAGCCTAATGATGGCTGTCTTTCCAATAGTTCGCTAGAGGATGCTAAATTAATATGTGATAAACTTGGGATAAAGCATTATGTTATAGATTTAAAAAAGGAATTTAAAAAATATGTAATTGATGATTTTATTAAAAATTATATAAATGGGTTTACTCCTAATCCATGTGTTATGTGTAATAAATATTTAAAGTTTGGACTTTTATATAAAAAGGCTAAAGAACTAGGTTGCGATTATATTGCAACAGGGCATTATGCAAGTCAAAAAGAAGGAAAATTAATGATCTCAAATTGTGGTAAAAAAGATCAAACATATTTTCTTTATGCGATAGATAAAAAAATACTTAAGCATTTAATTTTTCCTCTTGAGAATTTTGAAAATAAAGAGGAAATTAGAAAAATTGCAATTGAAAATGATTTATTTGTAGCTAAAAAGAAAGATAGTCAAGAAATCTGTTTTATACCAAATAATGATTATGTCTCTTTTATAGGTAAAAACTCTTCAATGAAAAATCTTGAAGGAAATTTTATCGATAAGGAAGGAAATATATTAGGAAGACATAAAGGTATCATTAATTATACAATCGGGCAACGAAAAGGACTTGGAATAAGCTATAAGGTTCCTTTATATGTTATTGATATTAATACTGATAATAATACTGTTACTTTAGGAGAAGAAAAGGATTTATATAGTAATTCTTTAGTGGCTACTAATGTTAATCTATTAGTAGATGAATTACCATCTTCTGTAGAAGCTAAAATTAGGTATAGATCATCGCTTGCTAAAGCTAAAGTCTCTACTCTTGATAATAACGATTTAAAAATTGTTTTTGATATTCCTCAAAGAGCAATAACTAAAGGTCAATCCGTTGTTTTGTATAAAGATGGAGTTTGTTTAGGTGGAGGTATTATAAAATAAAGCACGACTGCTTTATTTTTTATTTACATATATTGTTTTCGTTATTTTTTTACAAATTTATTGACAATTTTGTAAAAAAGTGTAAAATAGTAATTGTAACATAGGATAGGGGAGAAAGATATGGAAAAACTTATTGATATATTGCAAGAACTTGGAATTTCTAAAGTTAAACTAGCTAAATATTTAGGTGTCTCAAGACAGATGATTTATAATTATTTAGAAATGAATGATATTTCTAGATGGCCAAAAGATAAAAAAATGAAATTATTTAATTTATTAGACATTAAAGAAGCTTCTGAAATAGAAAATATAAAAATAGATGCTGAATTTATAAATAAAGTTGATATGATAATTAATGGTGATTCATCTAATGTTTGCGTTACGCATTCAGAAAATATAGAGTTTAAAGAACTTAAACCAAGAGAACAAGAATTATTAAATGATATCATTTTTCTAATTAAAGAACGCTTTATTGATGGCACTGAAGATGCTTATACTACATATAAATATTTACTTAATTTTATTCAAGGCTTAGAAAACGTAAAAGAATTAAAATATATGATGGCTTACATTGTAAAATTATTAGGTTTTGTTAATCCTGAAGAATATGATTTTAACGAAGAAGAACAGTTTGTTTTTGAAAGCATAATTCATACTGCAATGGTTCTTTACCGAAATGGTGGTGCGTCTAGGTCAAAATTAATTGAATCACATAAAAGATTTGTAGAAGAAATTGAACATAAAAAAGAAGAAAAATTAAGTAGAACGCAAGAGATTAATTCGGCTAAAATACAAGCTTTACAAGAACTTGGTTACAGTGAAATCAACAGACAAAATGCTTCAGAAGTATTAGCTAAAATAGCTGAAATACAATCTAGAGATGTTTAAATTTTAATCTCTACTATACTTCGTATAATACATATTATGTTAACATTTACTTTTTTGTTTTAAAAAGATAACTCTATATAAACAGTTATCTTTTTTTACTTTATTCTATCCTATCCTATCGTAATCTTATTCTATCTTAATTGTTATAGTTAAGTCTATAGATATCTATATAGATATATTTATAGCTTATAATACTCTATATTTAATATTTAAGTTAATAACACTTAATAATATATTAATATATCTATATACTATTTATTGGCTTCCTCGAATAATTGTTTACCACTTTGTCATTATCTTTTAGAACTTCTAAATTAATATTATACTTTAAAACAAATCGAGATATATAATTATACGTTTAAGTTATTTTTGGTGCGTTACAATTAACGATAAAAATTTAAAACAATAGAACTTATCAGTAATTTGTATGGTAATTTTAATAAAAAAGCGCAATTATTAAAAAATATAGTCCCCTACTTTTACTTGCAAAAAATAGGGGACTTACTAATTAAATCCTTAAGAATTATAATTTATATTTTAAAGAGAGAGATTCTCATTTTAAAAATTAAAGTAATAGTTAGTTTCTAGATAATTTATTTACCTAGTTTGTTCTTCATAATTCCATAAACCTAATTTTCCTTTAGTTGGAATCTGTTTTTTATATTTAACGATATTTTCAAGTTTCCATGCATAGGTTTCTACGTGATTACTTCGTCCGTATACAATGGGGTCTTTTTTTCTTAGTTCTTCATTAAATTTTTTATCTACTAATATGCAGTCAGTAAGAATAGCCTCCCCTATTATTGCTCCCCTACTACAATTTAAATTATACTTTTCAAATCTTTTTAACATATCTTTTTCTAAACTTAATCCTGCATGAATTAAAATTTTACCTCTGTAATTAGTTTTCCAACTTCTAAATTCATATTCTTTGTAACCTTCAATTATTAATGTTGCCCAAGGTTCTTTTATTGTTAGTGTTTTCATTTTATACCTCTAGTTAATATAATTTATACGCTCTTTATCTATTAAATTAAAAATGGTTAATTTTTGAGTATTTTTATTTGTATCGTTCATAGTAACAGCATTTATTTGATTATTATTATAAGTTTTATAATAATAAATTCCCTTAGCTAGATTAATGCAGCATGAATAAGTGGTTATATCAAATTTATTATTTGCTGTTATGACGGTTCCTCTTATCATTGCTACAGAATCTAAAATATGAAAAAATTGAGAAACATTATCTTCTTCTGAACCATCCGATACACTATTTGTTAAATTAAAAGAAGCTCTAACAAAACGTGATACAGAAGAAGAATCTCCTGGTAATCCTATAGCTCCCATTCCTTCTGAAAATGACTTTAAGTCAAGCTTTTGGGAGAAGTTATTATCTGGATTTTTAGGAGATAATAACATGTAATTGTTAAGATTTTTTAAATGATAAGGAAAATCTGGGTTATTAGTTAAAACTCCTACATCATTTTTATATATTTTTAAGCCTTCTTTTGTTTGTTCTATGACAAGACAGCCTTCTTTATCACTTAGCATAAAGTGAAGCGGAGCTAGCGGGAAATCATCTTTAAAACTTATGTTTACCAAAAATTGCGACCAAAATAGCAATCATTATTTTTATATTTTATGCATGTACACATATTATTAGCCTCCTATATGTTCTTTTAAATATTATAACAAATATTATTAATATTTTTTTATTTTTTTTATAAATATTATATAGGAGGGCTTTTTATGAATAATGTAGACAAAAGTTTTTTAGATTTAGTTAAAAAAATAGATAGCATGAACACTGAGGAATTATTTTTAAATATTAAAAATAATTTTTTAAGGATTCCAAAAGAAACTCAAAACTCTATTGCAGACTTTTTTAAAAAATTTAATTTTTGGGGTCAAATTGATGTTTCTTCAAATAATTATGAAGCTTTATATAATAAGGCAATTTCTTTAAAAAATAATTTAAAAGAATATATATGGTTATATCAAAATTTAGCAGATTATAAATCGAGAAAATTACTATATGGAATATTAAATAATTGGTATAAGTATGACTTTTTTACGGTTAAATCATGTCTTGAAAATCCTTATAAACATTACTTCGATTTAGATATTATACCCTATTGCAATAATGAGGTTTTAGTTGATTTAGGTGCCTATACTGGTGATACTGTTAAAGATTATATAGAAACTTATGGTAAAGAATCTTATAAAAAAATATATTGTTATGATATTACTCCAGAAACTTTTGCTTATTTAAAAGATAACCTATCTTCATATGATAATATTATTTATGAGAGAAAAGCCGTTAGTAATACCAAAGATATTTTATATTTAGATATAAATAATGAGTCAAATTCAGCTAACAAGGTTTCTTCAGAAGGCAGTATAAAACTTGATGTTACAACACTTGATGAGGATATTAAAGAAAAAATAACCATGATTAAAATGGATATAGAGGGTTATGAAGAAAATGCTTTATTAGGTAGTGTTAATCATATCAAAAATGATAATCCTAAACTATTAATCTCGGTTTATCATAATAATGATCATTTATGGAAAATACCTAAACTAATAAATAATATTAATGAAAATTATAATTATTATTTAAGATGTTATGGAAATAATATTTATCCAACTGAGATAGTTTTATTTGCAATTCCTAAAGAAAAAAACAAGTGATTAAATCTCACTTGTTTTCTGCTTTTTTCATGTTTTTTAATTCTTTTATTTTTCTTTTGTAGTATTTATTTTCATCTCTAAAATCTGTATCCATTTCACTATACGCTGTAGTAAATAAACTTGTTAATAATACACTTGAGGAACATGAGATAATACAAGATGTAGTTACAATTGCTTTATTATTTTTTTGAACAGGATCGTAGTCTAGAAAAGAATTGTAGACTACGGATATCTTAGTATTATTATCTTTAAGATTAACATCTGTTTCAACTTCATATGTATTTTCTTCTTCTGTAATAGAAAAAGTCTTTTTTATACCTTCAAGATTAGAATTAACTATTTTATCTACTTGATTTGTTAAATCATCTTTAGTTTTTAAAATTACTACTTTTCTTATATAATATTTATCTTTTTCTTCATATGGGTATTTAATAGTAATGATAGATTCTTTATTTTCTTCATTGGCAATGCCTGGAATAGCATAATTAATTTCAGAATCAACATATCTCGTTTCATATCTTGGAATGTTAAGAAAAGAAATATCTACATTTTGAGCTATAGCATATGTAGCAGTTCCTATTATTGTTCCCACAAATACAGGTGCTGCTATCATTGCGGCAATTTTTGCCCTGTTAACTCTAATAAGTTTTACATATTTTTTTATGCATTCTTTTATTTCTGCTTCTTCTATATTATTGGTATTTTTACCTTGTACATCTTTACTATTTTCCATACTATGCCTCCATTTGCTTGAATATTGTAGCAAATTAATATTTTATTGTAAAGTTTTTTGTGAAAAACATATAATTTAATAAATATGTAGTTTTTATTTTATATGTTAAGTATTTTTTTAATACACAAAGTAAGCTTTTATATATAAAAAAGATGTTACACCCAATCAATTAGAACATTAAATAAAAAAATCTTTTTAGTGACTTATTTTTTATTTCCTATTAAATTTTTTAAGTATCTATTTTTTGCTAATTTTTTATAACTTCCTTTTACTACTATTTTTCCTTTGTCTAATATAATAAGCTGGTCAGCAACCTTCATAATTTCTTCTTTGTGTGTAATTACAATTAGAGTATGGTCTTTTTTTAAGTCCTTTAAAACTTTAATTATCTTTTTTGTAGTAGCTGGATCAAGAGAAGATGTTACTTCATCAAACAAAAGTATTTCTGCCTCTGTTAAAAGAGTTTTAGCAAGTGTTAATAGTCTTTTTTGACCACCTGATAAATTACCTGCATTTTCGCTTAAAACAGTATCGTAGCCTTTAGGGAAATTAACTATTAAATCGTGAATCCCTACTCTTTTACATACTTCTATTTGTTTATTTATATCTTTATTAACCATTGATAAATTATCTTTGATACTCATATTAAATAAGAAGCTTTCTTGGTTAACAACCGATACATTATTATAATAAACATCTTTTGTATATTCATTTATTTTTATATCATCAATATATACACAACCTTTATCTGGTTTATATAATCTTAACAAAATATTAAATAAAGTTGTTTTACCACTCCCAGTTTTACCTATAATTGCTGTTATTTTATTTGGTTTAGCCTCAAAACTAATGTTTCTAATTATAGGTTTGTTTTTGTAAGAAAAAGATACGTTTTTAAACAATACATGACCATAAATAAGATTATTATTTATAGTTCCATATATATTATAATTAGAAGTACTTTCTAACAAGACACACACTCTATCCAATGAAATATTATAGTTTCTTATTACTGCAACATCACTTACAAGTTCTAATGCAGAAGAAAAAATATTATTAAAATAGTTAATTAATAATACTATAATTCCTATTGTTATCTTGTTATCAAATAAAAGATATGCAGATAATATGTATAAGATAATTCTTGATGCATACATTATATATTTTAAAGTTACATCATGAGCTATTACATACTTTCTTTTTAACATATACTTTCTTGCCCAACCACGTCTTAACTCATCATATTTTTTATTTAAACCAGACTTCATATTAAATGTTTTTATTTCTCTTATTCCATTTAACATTTGACTAAGTAAATTAGTTAATTTATCTTGATAATTTCTTTGTTCTCTCATATAAAATGATGATTTTTTTGTTAGTATGTTTACTAAAATCATATATATAGTAACAACGAATAATAGCATAATTCCTAAAATTAAACTTGTTTTTATGAAAAATATTAACATACACATAATTAACGCCATATTAAATATAATATTAAATATGTAATCAGCCATTTCTGCAATATTTATTGCATCAATATTTACAGTACTTATTATTTCACCTTTTGGAATGTTTATTAATTCATCATCATAATCATATAATTTACTCATAATCATTTTATGTACGTTAATAAAAGTTTCTCTAAAAAATACCGAATATAATTTGCAGGCAAAATATGAAAACAAATTTGTTATTAAAAAAAGTAACGATATAATAATTGTTGTTTTAATAAACCTATCAAAATTTTTAATAGTAAGATAATCTATTATCCTAGAAGCATAAATAGGGATTATTAAATTTAATATTGCTAAAACAAATAAGACAACTAAAAAAACATAAAGTACTTTTCTTGTTTTCTTACATATATTAAAATATTTTTTAATCATTAATACCACCAAAGTAATTTTAACAAAGGATAAAACAAAAAAAGAAACATTTTACATATTAGTTTTGTTTCTTTTATTAAGAGGAACATATATAAAGCAGTTATATTTTGTATAATATTCTATATAAGGTTCATCTTTTACTTCTAGTTTTGATGAATAATACCATATTTCATTTATAAATTCTATTGTTTTTATTATATCTTTTTGATTTTTATTTCCAACTTCAAATACTGCGTATTCTCCTTTTAAAACTTTATATTTATAATATTTTTCATTTATTAATGTACTTCCTACCATGTAATTATGTAAATCTTTCTTATCATAAGTTAATGCATATCTGCCATTCTTACTTAAAATCTCATATGTGCCATCTTTTTTTATTTCTTTATAAAGCTCTCTTATCTTATAATGTAAATCATCAAATGTTTTAGCACTTACTTTTTTTCCATAAATAGTAAATTCATTTAAATTTTTAATTTTATAATTAATAATGTTTTTACTTTCAAATTCACTACCAAATTTAATTCTAGGAAATATTTTATAACAATCCTCTTTTGTTTTTCTTAAATTACTTGGTGTAATACCAAATTCATTTTTAAAACTTCTCGTAAAAGAAATATGCGAATCATAACCATATTTTAAGGCTATATTAATAATTTTGTCGTCTGTTAATTTAATATCTTCGTAAGCTAAAGACAGCCTTCTTTTTCTTATATACTCTGTTATTGTAATATTAGTTATTATACTAAATACTCTTTGCATTATAAAATCATTTAACCCTAATTTTTTAGCTAACTTTTTTGTATCAATTTGATTTGTTAAATTACTTTCTAAATAATCTATAATTTTATTTAATAATTCGTAGTTCATAAACTTCATTCCTCTACTTGTATTATATCAAAAAATCATTTTTTTTAAATTAGTTCATTAATAAATGACTTATAATCATCACCATAAATCCTATTATAAAGTATTTTAAGACACTTTTTAAGGTACTTTCTTTATATGCACCAGGAATAAGTTCATAAATAGATATATGCATCATTATACCAGCTATTATAGCATATAATGAAGCCATTACGTGTTCATTTATTAAAGGTGCTAAAAAAAAGTAAGCTAATATACTTCCAATAACTTCACTCATTCCAGATATTAAAGAATAAGTGATAGCTTTAAATTTGTTATTAGTTGCGTGATATATTGGAACTGCTATAGATATACCTTCAGGAATATTATGAAGTGCTATTGCTATACTTAATGTCATTCCAAGTTTAATATTATTAGAAGATGTAATAAATGTTGCAATACCTTCGGGAATATTATGTAAGATAATAGCAACCATACTTATTATTCCTATTTTGTATAAGCCTTTATTATCACTACTAGAATAATTATCAGGTAAATATTTGTCTATTAACATTGAGATTATTATTCCTATTACTATAAATATTAAAGTAAGAATAAATCTAAGAAAAATACTAGCATTTTTTAATATCATACTAAATGAATTTGGAATTAAATCTGTTAGTGATACACAAATCATTACACCTGCTGCAAAAGATAAACTAATTGTTACTATTTTATTATTCTTATGTTTATCTATAAAGATAACAAACGCACCAATAATGGTTGATATACCGGCTAAAAAAGACAAAATAAAAGCATATAAAGTGCTCTCTGGCATAATTATACCTCCTAGCAAATTATATGTTTTATATAGTTATTTATTATAATTCTTCATTTATTAAACTTAAGATTTCTAACCTGTACTTTTCCATAATTTCTTTTGTATGGCCTTCAAATCTTACCATTATGCTAGATGAAGTGTTAGATTTTCTAACTAAAGCAAATCCGTCCTCAAACTCTATTCTTACTCCATCGACAGTTACTATTTTGTAACCCTTAGCAACCGCATGATTTTTAATTTTATTTACGATTTTGTCTTTTTTTTCTTCTTCTACATCAATATACTCTATATCAGTAGAAAAATACTTTGGTATATCTAAAAAGTAATCAGACAAATTCTTTTCATCATTAGAAATTATCTTTAAAATTCTTCCTGCTGCATAAAGCGCATCATCATAACCATAAAAATCATCATTGAAGCAAAAATGACCGGAAATTTCACCTGCAAAATCGTAATTATTCTCCTTTACCGCATGTTTCAAAAAAGAGTGTCCTATTTTGTTATATCTTGTAATAAATCCCATATCTAATAAAGCTTCTTTTAAAGCGTTGGAGCATGAAACATCGAATGAAGCTACTTTATTTTTTACATGTTTTTCTATTGATTTCCATAAAAATATCATTAGTAAGTCACTTTTTATCAAATCACCTTTTTCATCTACAATACCTATTCTATCACCATCACCGTCAAAGGCAATTCCTAAATCAGCTTGTTCTTCTTTTACTTTCTTTTGTAAATCAATCATATTTAGATGAACTGATGGATCAGGTATGTGATTAGGAAAAGTTGGATCTGACTCACAATATAAAGGTATAACTTCTACCCCCCAGTTACTAATTATCTCAGGATTATAGAAGCTAGTTGTACCATTACCACAGTCAACCACAATTTTTAATCTTCTTTCTCCTAATTTAATCTTATCATATAACATTTTTTTGTAATCATAGGTTACATCTACAGAATCTATACTTCCCATGCCACTTTTGAACTCTTGTTTCTCAATTATATTTAACAGATTTTGTATTTTCTCTCCAAAAAGAGTTCCTTCCTCGTCACATAGTTTAAAACCATTATATTCTTTTGAACAATGACTAGCTGTAATCATAACAGCATAAGGGTATCCTAATAATTCTCTAGCATAATAAAGCATTGGAGTAGTAACTAAACCAATATCTATTACTTTTGTACCTGTTTCTAATAGTCCTTTTATCAAATTAGTGTTAAGCGCATTAGAAGAGGTTCTTGCATCATGTCCTACGATAACTACCCCATTAGATAAACTTCCAAATCCCTTACCTACTAAATAAGCCAAATCATTAGTAAGTTCTTTTTCATAAACTCCTCTAATATCATAGCTTGTAAAAACTTCATTTGAATAAACCATAGTTAAACCCTTTTATTACGAGGATGATATTCCTCATAATCCTTTCTTTTTTTGTTATTTGATAAATGTGTATAAATTTGTGTTGTTTTTATATTTTCGTGCCCTAATAATTCTCCTATGGACATTAAATCAGCACCATTTTCAAGTAAATGAGTTGCAAAAGAGTGCCTTAAGGTATGCGGTGAAAAATCTTTCTTTATCCTCTGCTTTTTAGCTATATCTTTTAATACTTTAAAAAAACCTTGTCTTGTTATTCCTTTGCCATAATTACTTAAAAAAACATTATCTGTTAAATATCCTTTTAATAAAGAAGGCCTATAAAAAGAAATATATTCTTTTACTAAATCAGTAGCTCTATCGGTTAAAGGTATAATTCTTTCTTTTTTACCTTTACCATAACATCTAACATAATTTTCATCAATATTTATATCATTAATTTTTAAATCAACTAATTCACTAACCCTAAGTCCGGTTGAGTACATTAGTTCTAACATAGTCAAGTTTCTATATTCAATTGGACTTGTAGGTTTAAAATCAAGTAATTTGTTAACTTCTTCAAAATTTAAAACTTTAGGTAAAGACTTTTTTAATTTTGGGGTTTCAATTTTCTCGCAAGGATTATAATGTATTCTGTTATTTTTTACTAAAAAATCAAAAAAGGTTCTAATACTAACTATTTTCCTAGCGATAGTTCTATCTTTTTCTTTACTGTCACTTAAATGATTAATGTATTTTCTTATGTCATCAGAAGTGACTTTTGTAACATCATCTTTTTTTACAAAATTATAAAAAAATAACAAATCTCTATAGTAAGCATTTTTAGTATTTTCACTTAATTTTTTTTCAATATATACATGGTTAATATATTCTTCTATTTCAGAAATCATAGTCTCACCTATTTTAAGTATACTATTTTTTTCACTTTTTTGCAAATTATATTATTTATAAAATTATTATGTTATAATTATCTATGAGGTGAAAACATGGTAAATGAACCTTTAGCTAATTTAATTAGACCTAGTAAATTAAACGATATAATTGGTCAGGAACATTTAATTGGTAAAAATAAAATTTTAACTAATTTAGTTAATAATAAAAAACTTTTTTCGATGATATTATATGGGCCTCCAGGTACTGGCAAAACTTCAATTGCAAATGCGATCGTAAATGAATTAGGACTAAAATATAGATTTTTAAATGCTGTAGTTAATAACAAAAAAGATTTTGAAATAGTATTTGAAGAAACAAAAATATATGGAAATATTGTTCTTGTGGTAGATGAAATTCATAGACTTAATAAGGATAAACAAGATTTATTATTACCATTATTAGAAAATGGATTAATAACTTTAATAGGTCTTACAACTTCTAATCCATATTATAAAATAAATCCAGCTATAAGAAGCAGATGTCAAATATTTGAATTAAAATCATTAACTAAAGATAATATAATTAGTGGATTGAAAAAAGTTTGTAATATGTTAAAAGACATAAAAATTGATGCTGAGTCACTTGAATTGATAGCTAAAATTGCTAACGGAGATTTTAGATATGCTATTAATTTATTGGAAGTTGCTTATTATGCTACAGAAGATAAAATTATAAATAAGGAATTTATTAAAAGTATCAATAATAAAGCTAACACGTTAATTGATAAAGATGAAGATGGTCATTATGATATACTATCTGCATTTCAAAAGTCTATCAGAGGATCAGATATTAATGCATCTTTATATTATTTAGCAAGATTAATAGTTGCGGGTGATTTAGAAAGTATTTATAGAAGAATGACCGTAATAGCCTATGAGGATATAGGTCTTGCTAATCCTAATATGGGAGTTAGGGTTGATGCTTGTATAAGAGCTTGTGAGTTAGTAGGATTACCCGAAGCAAGAATACCTTTAGCTCAAATGATAATAGACCTAGCTGCTAGTCCTAAATCAAATAGTGCACATGTAGCTCTAGATTTGGCCATAAACGATGTTCAAAATGGATTAACACCAAAAGTACCTAAACATATTAACGCACAGGCTTTTGGATATAAATATCCTCATGATTACCCAAATAGTTATGTGGTTCAAGAGTATTTACCTGATGAACTAAAAAATAGAGTTTATTACAAACCAAAGAAAAATAAATATGAACGTGTGATAGCTGCTACTATTGAAAATATAAATAAATTAAAAGAAAAGTGATTATTTTTTTACTTTTCTTTTTTGTTTAAATATATATTTCTATTTAAAATCTTCACTTGTTAGTGTTTTTTCTAATTCTTCTTCTATCTTTTTGTTTAGTTCATCATCTAAATCTAAAACTTTTGTCTTTTCAAGTTCTTTTTCTTCCTCGTAAGTAATTGTTCTAGTTTCTTCAACTTCATCATTATCAACATGACTTGTTGTATCATCAATAGTTTGTATCTTTTTAGTTTTTTCTAATTCTTCATTATTTTCTTCTTTTTTCTTGGCATCTGTTTCTTCTTTTTTAGTAGAATCTTTATCTTTAGTTTTATCCTTCTCTTTTTTACTTTTCTTTTTTATAATAAGGGTAACTAATATTACTAAAATTATAATAGCTAACGTAATACAAACAATAATTACTGGTAAGAAATTATCTTCCTTTTCTTTTTTTATAATAATTCTATAAGTTTCTTCATCGCCATTTTCAGCGGTTACTTTTATTTTTATCTGACTTCCAGCAGTTAAATTTTCGTTACCAAAAATTTCATATTCTGCATTTTCATCACTTGTAACTACTTTAATATTTAGTTTTTCTGTTTTTTCTGCTATTGTTAAGTAAAAGGTTTTTGAATTTCGGTCAAAATTAAACTTATAATCTTTAATAGTTATATCTTTTAAAGTCGTATCAGAAGATTTATCTTTTTCCTTTCTAGTTACAATAACTTTATAAAATTTTGTTGATTCATCCTCAGAAGTTACACCAATAGTAAATTCATTATCTCCTATTTCTAACTTATCTGGGCCCTCTATATTTACTTTAGCAAGTTCATCTTCTGCCTCTGCTTTTAATTCTATAATTTCAGTATCATGGTCTACCTCTAAATAATATTTAGTTTTAGTTTTACTAAAATCTTCTATTAGATTGCCATCAACTGTTATCGATGATAAATAATTATTGCTAGACTTTTGCTTTGTTGTCGTAGTCTGTTTAATAGTATTAATTTTTACGGGAACTCTTTCTGTTTTGCATTTATCATCTACGCAAGTACCCCCGATTAGTAAAAACTCAGTATTGTTTTGAATAACAAGACTTAAAGTACCTACTTCAATAGAACGACTGGTTACAGTAGTAAAATTACCTGATATTTGATTTTTCGAACTATCATAAGTAAAACCACTTCTAGAAGAAAAACTAGCATATTTTGCATTACCATCGGTTATACTTAAAGTTGCTTTAAAACCATTTACATCTTTAGTAGCTTCTGGAATAGTAATTAAGCAAGAACTTTTTCCATTAACATCAACTGGTGAATCACATTTTACGTTAAAACTTGCAGCATCAACTTTTACAAAAAAAATAAAAAAGCAAATCACAAATAATAAAATATTTTTTTTAAATTTCATTTTTTCAACTCCTATTTTATACAATGTTATTGTAACATTTTATTAATAATAAGACAAGAAAAAAAGTTATATATTTTTCTATATAACTTCAGTTAATATATTTATTGATAACATAACTAGCTAGTAATATACCAGCAGAATTTGTTACGGTTGCTAATGAACCCACTGAATCTTTAGTTTTAATTAAAGGAGGTTCTTTTGAACAAACAACGGGTAATTTATAATTTAAATTTTCTTTTTTTAGTCTTGTTCTTAAAGCCTTAGCTAAAGGATCTTGCTCGGTTTTCCAAATATTAGTAATTTCTAACATTTCAGGATGGATTTTATTACCGGTACCGCAAGAAGAAATTATCTCTATATTATTTTTTAAAGCATATTTAATTAATAATATTTTAGCATTTATGTCATCACAAGCATCAACTATAAAATCAATTTTAGGAAGCTCTAGGTCAAAGAAATTATTATCAACTTTTTTATTATAAATTTTTAATTTACAATTTTTATTAATTAACGATAATCTTTCTTTAGCAGCTTCGGTCTTAAATTTACCTATATTATCTAAAGTAGTTAGAATTTGTCTATTTAAATTACTTTTTTCAATAACATCATAATCTACTAAAACAAAGTTACATATTCCGCTTCTAGCTAAAACTTCAAGAGCTATTCCCCCTACTCCTCCAAGTCCTACAATCATAACCGTTAGTTTATTTATTTTTCCTATAAAATCTTTCCCTAGCATTTTTTCAATACGACTATATTCATTCATAAAAAACTCCTTAAAAAATAAAAAAACCCAGAGAGTCGTTCACTAGCAAGATAAACCTGCTCTATAGCAGGTGGGCATCCCACAATAGCTTTAGACTTCTTAATAAAATTAAGCATGAACACCACTATTGATTCTGATTCCCTTATTGATTCTTAGCGGGTTAAATGTGCTAGCTTACGATATCTCTAGGCATTTATATTATAACACTAAATCTTAAAATAATACAATGCTTTTTATATATTCTTTACACTACTTACAAAATCATTTAAAAAATTACATATTTTCTTAACAGTAATTTCATTGTTATATATATCTAAACTATTTTTATTTATTACCAATCTTATAGAAGGTATACCTCCAACTAAAGAAGTAGTAGAAATTATCTCATTTTCTTTTTCTTTATTAGGAATATTATGCTCATCAATTTTCAAACCATTTTTTATAGCTAGTAATTTTAAAATTTCAATTAACCTGACATGTCCGCATAATGTTTCGTGGTTATTAGTTACAATATCTATATCACAATCATCTTTAAAATCACTTGAATGGATATCAATTAATAATTTAATTTTATAAACTTCTATTAAGTTTAATAAAGCATTTTTATAATTATGTTCTTCATCATTATTAGGATCAGCATGCGTAAACATTTGGTATATTGCATAAGAATTGGTTAGAGTACTAATATATCTTGTAAGTGCTCCTGTAAATTTTTCGGCATCCCTTACATCTTCTCCTCTTATTTGATTAACAGAATGAGGCGAAGAAAAAATAACAGGAATACCACCACTTAAAACACGATATTTTTCTTCAGTCCATACATTAGTTCCAAAATATTCATTATTAGAAAAATCAGACTCTAAACTTAATATTTCTTCTTTCATACTCCCGCTCCTATTCTCTTCCTAAAAACATTATATATTATTTTAGTTTAAAAAACAATAAAAAAGAACTTCTAATAAAAGTTCTTAATGTAAAATTTACGGATTCAATCTGTTAGGTCCTCTAAATATAAACATAGCTTCTTTAATAGAAGGAAGACCAAGAAGTAACATAATTAGTCTATCTACACCAATACCAAAGCCTCCATGTGGTGGGCATCCGTATTTAAAGAATTCTAAGTAGAACTTAACATCTTCATCTAAACCTTTTTCTTTAGCTTGTTTTTTTAATACATCATATCTATGCTCTCTTTGAGCTCCCGTTGTTATTTCTACCCCTCTCCAAATAAGGTCATAACCTTGAGTGACACCATCTTTTCTCATGTGATAAAAAGCTCTTTTGTCTTTTGGGTAATCAGTTACAAAAATAAATTCTGAGTTATAAACTTCCATTGCATATTTATAAGAAAGCTTTTCAGCTTCTGTAGTTAAGTCAAGCTTAGTTTCATCACTTACTTTATAACCATATCTTTCCTCTAGCTCTTTATAAAGGTCTGCTAGTTTAATTCTAGGAAACTTTGTTTTTGGAACGATTACTTCTTTACCATAAGTTTCTTTTATAATATCTGCGTACTTATCATGTAGTTTAGTTAACATATTGGTTAATAATTCTTCTTCTAATTCCATAACATCTTCAAAAGAATTTATAAAGCTAAACTCTAAGTCAAAACCAGTAAACTCAGTAGTATGACGATTAGTATTTGAGTTTTCTGCTCTAAATACTGGCCCAACTTCAAAAATACGTTCAAATCCAGCAGCCATAGCCATTTGTTTATAAAATTGTGGCGACTGCGCTAAGTAAGCCTTACGATCAAAATATTTAACTTCAAATACTTCACTTCCGCTTTCAGATGCTGTTCCAATTAATTTAGGTGTATGTATTTCTGTAAATTCTTTTTCGTATAAAAACTCTCTTAAGTATTTAACCATATCACTTTGAATTTTAAAAATAAGTGAGTTATAATCATTTCTTAAATCAACGAAACGATAATCTAATCTAGTATCAATTTCCGCAGCATTTTTATCTTTAATACTTATTGGTAGTTCTGGTGCAGATAAACTAGTTACTTCTATCTTACTTGGAATAATTTCCGCTCCGCCCATTTTAACTTTTTCATTTTTCTTCAAAATACCTGTTACTTTAATGGTTGATTCATTCGTTAAACCATTTACTATTTCAACCATTTCTTTGTTTTGTTCTTCGGATTTTTCGATTGTTATTTGAACTCTACCATTTTTATTCCTTAAAACAATAAATTGTACCCACTGTAAATTTCTTACGTTTTCAGCAAAACCAGAAATGGTTATTTCTTTTTCAAAAAAATCACTTAAATTATTCATTTTTTTACCTCCTACTAAGCATGATTGCAATGACAAGAATGATCTTCACAGTCACAATCTTCTAGAGCTAATTTTTCATCTAGATAATATATTAAAGCATCTAGTGAAATAACATCTTCTTCTTTTGTTTTATTATTTTTAATTTTAATTTCATTATTTTTCAAATCTTCACTATTTAATATAGCTATATATTTACTATTTAAACGATCAGCTTGTTTAAACTGCGCCTTTAAACTTCTTTCCATGTAATCAGTCTCAACAATAAAGCCATTCATTCTAAGTTCGTTAGACAAATATGCAGCTGTTTTCTTTTCATCTTCGTTTACGTATAACAAAAATAAATCTATACTTTCGTTTACTGGTATATTTACGTTTTCTTTTTCCAATGCAAGCATTAATCTATCCATACCAGCTGCAAAACCAATACAAGGAGTTGATGGTCCGCCAAGTTGTTCTACCATTCCGTTATAACGGCCACCACCACCGATAACGTTTTGCGCTCCAAATCCTTCTACTTTAGCTTCTACTTCAAATACGGTGTGGTTATAATAATCAAGACCTCTTACGATATTAGGATTAACTTCATAGTTAACCCCCATAACCTCTAAATACTCTTTTACTTTTTCAAATCTTTCCTTAGATGCATCATTTAAGTAATCGGTTGTTTTTGGAGCATTTTTCATAATTTCTTTTTCTCCATCTACCTTACAATCAAGCACCCTTAAAGGATTTTTTAAAAGTCTTTCTTTGCAATCTTCACAAAGATCATCTTCATGACCTTTAAAATGATTTAATAAAACACTTCTATAGTTATCACGAGATTCTTTATCTCCTAAAGAGTTTATGTTAACTTTAATTTCTTTTAATCCTAAAATCTTATATATATTAACTGCAAGAGAAATTATTTCTGCATCAGAAAGAGGATCATCACTTCCTAATATTTCCATTCCAAACTGAGTAAGTTCTCTATATCTTCCAGCTTGAGGTCTTTCATAACGATACATAGGATAATTATAATAAACTTTTGTAGGCTTGTTATCATCCCCGTACATTTTGTTTTCAATATAACTTCTTACAACACCAGCGGTACCTTCTGGTCTTAAAGTCATACTTCTTCCACCGCGGTCAGTAAAATCATAAGTTTCTTTAGTTACTATATCGGTTGTTTCACCAACACCTCTATGAAATAACTCACTAGATTCAAATACTGGAATACGAATGAAATTGTAATTATATTTTTCCATTACCTCATCAATTACCTTGCTAACGTATTGCCATTTTTTAGCTTCCACTCCATAAATATCTTTAGTTCCTTTTGGTTTTGTTATCATAAATATCCTCCTTTTTATATAAAAAGAGCATGTAATCTTAGGGGTGAACTTTTAGGTCCACGGTGCCACCCTAATTCACTTACGTGCTCTTTATTTTTAGTCTAAATTGTCATGTCTTAATTTTTATGTAAGCTGTCACTTTCTTACTTAAAACATAAGTATATTTTAATATATTTAGTTAATAATGTCAATTAAAACCATCTATAGCAGTTAGAATTACAACAATTATTAAATCCAAAAATTAAATTAAGAAAACATATAAGTAGAAAAATAGGAAACAGAATTATAAAAAGAGGCAATAATAATATGAAAAAGAATAGAAACACAAAACACATAACCTTCCCTCCTTTAATAATATTTAATGCAAATAAAAACAGAGTGACGATAGCGTCTTACTCTGTTTTATCTTTTTAACGGAAACCGCCTCCGCCACCTCCGCCGCCGAAGGAACCTCCTCCTCCTCCGCCAGCAGAAAATCCGCCGCCTCCAGAAGAATAACTTTGTGCTCTTTGTTGTCCTACTGAAGCAGCATGCATACCACTATAACAAATCGTATTAATGAATATAAAATCATCGTAATCATAATCATAATTTTGAATTAATTCAGGGTATAGTTTTTTAAATTGTTTAGCTACCTTATCAGCTATACCTAAAATCTGTGCATATATTAAATAATACTCCCACATATTAACTTCAATTGCTTCTTTTTCATCTATTCTTGAAAATTCTTCCAAGAAATTCTTAAGTCCTTTTAACTTAACTGCATCATTTTTTAAAGTTTCATTAACATTATATGTTTTCTTAGAAATAAATCCAAGACTTTGTTTTTCTGTTATAATTATCTTTCCTTCTTCTATTAAAGCATCGGTTTCTGCATCCAAGACTTTATCAAACCACTTAAGGATTTTTGAATAATTTTTATTACACCATTTTTCAAATTCTTTAGACTCTAAAAGTCCATCATGACTTGCTTCATACATCATTTTATGAAGTTCTTTTTCTATTTCATTGTCGCTTTCAAACGAAGGTGTTAAATCAATTGTACTTTCTTCTTTTTTTATTATTTTACCTGTTTCTACTTTTCTTAAAGAAATTTTCTTTTCCATTAACCATTTAAGAATTATTGCTCCTAAAAAATCAGTTGACTTACTATTTAATTTATAAGCTGTAGCAATCCAATAAGTTTTATTTATATCCTTATTAAATGGTATATCCCTATAATTTGGTATATCTTTAGGTAATACTTTACCATTTTTTCCAAAATTAAATTTTTTTGTGCCTACCATATTAGCCTTATCATAAGAAAATTTTATAATAAAAATAATAGGTAATATAAAAATCAAATTAGGCAAGAAAAAAATAAAATTAATTAAGAAATTTAAAATAGATTTATTATTATATTTCTTGCTATCTTTATCGGCCATTTTATGATAATAATCAAAATCTTCTGAAATAATGTTAGATGTATTAAAGGTATCTTTATCAAATTTAACTAGGATTGTCATGTATTCGTTTGATTGAAGGGTCCCTTCTGAATTCATTTCAATGTATCCATCATACACATATGCAGTTCCACCATAATTTCCATAACCCCAAACTTCTAAAGTATCTTTAAATTTTTCATCAGCATATATTTTTATATGTACATTAGAAGGCTTAGAACTTAACTCGTAAGGAATTAGAGTCCAATAAACCATATCCGCATCATTTAATTTAGCTACAAAATTACTAATATCATAAGTAAGTGTATAAGAATGATTTCCATATTCACTAATTCCCCAACATAACTCCACACCATTTTCTATTTGTCTTACACCATTTTTATAAGCTTTTTCAGAAAATGAATCGGAAGGATTCCAAAATGATTGAGAATCATATGTGGTTCCGTTTTCACTTACCTTAAAATTGGTGAACCTTGAAGCTCCAATGTTATAGTATGGTTTATATCCTTCTGTTCCTTCATTTAGATAAGCATCCCAAACTTCGGTAACATGTGCTGTACCTTCTTTATCAATATATATATCCATGTCGATATTACTTATAGAATTAGCCTTAGCTAATACTGGAAATAATAAAAATATAATTAAAGGTAAAATATATTTAATTTTTTTAATCACTACTTTCCCTCCTAAATAAAAAAGTCTACATATGTAGACTAAAATTTAACTTGTGGTGTTTTTTTCTCATCTTCTGATGCTTCAAAAAACATTTCAGGTTTAAATTTAAACATATTTGCTACAATATTTGAAGGAAACATTTCAAGCTTATTTTTATAAGTTAGAACTGTATCATTATAAAATTGTCTAGCAAAACTTATTTTATCTTCTGTATCTTTTAAATTTGCCTGTAAATCTAAGAAGTTAGTATTAGCTTTCAAATCTGGATAACTTTCTGACAAAGCAAATAATCTTCCTAAAGCCTGAGTAAGTTCTCCAGAAGCTTTCATTTCATCTTCTTTAGTATTAGCGCTAGCAACACTATTACGAGCTTTTATAACTTCATCTAAAGTAGACTTTTCATGCTTTGCATATCCTTTTACACTTTCTACTAAATTTGGTATCAAATCATTTCTTCTTTTTAACAAAACATCTATTTGAGACCATTGATCTTGTACTTTATTTCTTAAAGTAACTAAGCTATTGTATGTAGCTATTAGGTAAATTACAAGTAATACAACAATAGCAACAACAACTATAAGCAAAATTGTTAATCCGTCCATAAATATCCTCCTTGCTATGAATATTATATATTATTCTTTTTTTAAAAGTAAAGTATTTTATTTTAAAATGTTTATATTTACACTTTCTTTTTAAAACTCAATTTACTATTAATATCATTTTTATAAGATTTATATATAGCCATTAAAATTATAGTTAAAGGAACCGCAATAATAATACCAGTAAGCCCCATTAATGCTCCTCCTGCAGATACTACAAAAATTGTAAGTAAAGGTGGTAACTGGTTTGTTTTACCATATATTTTAGGAGAAATAACATACCCATCAATATTAGGAAATACTAAAGTAATTATTAATGTTAGAATAAATACTTTAATAGAAACTACCGAAGCTATTATTAATGCAATTATATTTGTTATAATTCCCCCAAAATAAGGAATTACGGTAGTAATACATGCTAAAACACCAATTAACAAGAAATTAGGGTGTCCTATTATTGCAAAAAGAAATGTATATTCAAAAAATTGAATAACCATAAATATTCCTAAACCTTTTAAATAAGAATATATTTCTCTATCTATATTATCTAATAACAAATATCTCTTATTATTAGTTCTAATCAAATATTTTTTTAGCCAGCTTCTTATTTTTTCCATATCTGATAAAAAATAAATAGTAACTATGAAGATTATAACCATATTAGAAAGATATCCAATAGATGAATTTAATATCACAAAAATTGATCCTGTTGAAATACTTTCTTCTATAATTTGAAAAATTTTAGTGGATAGAGTTTCTATTATTTTATTAAAAGATGTCATGTTTAAATTATACTTTATTGCTAAATCACTTGAAACTTTTGCTAAATTTGAAAGTAAATTTATAGCCTGAGTAACAAAAACTGGAACAACAAAATATATTGTAAGTCCTACTATTAAAATAATTACAGCTATTATTATAAAAATTGATAAAAATTTTGGAATTTTCTTACTAACCAAGAATTTAAGAAAGGGGTATAAAACATATGCTAAGCAAAAAGATATTAAAAAAGGAAGTAAAATACTAAAAATCCTTTTAAATGCACCTAGCCAAATACCCTTTAATAAAAATAATAAATATATAATACCTAAAAGAAGTAAGATATTTAAATACTTATAATTAACATTTTTCAAAAACTAACACTCCTTACTATCAATAATTATCGTAACAGGACCATCATTAATCAAATTAACTTTCATATCAGCTCCAAAAATACCTTTTTCTACCGTTATACCGCTAGATTTTAATTCATCATTAAAAAGTTCATATAGGTTTTTAGCTTCTTTAAAATTCATTGCAGTAGTAAAGGAAGGTCTATTTCCGTTTAATAAAGCATATAGCGTAAACTGAGAAATAGATAAAACACCTCCCTTTGCATCAAATATATTTAAGTTCATTTTTCCTTCAATATCACTAAATATTCTAAGCCCTAAGATTTTTTTTGCCACTTTTTTTACGTCTTCTTTGGTATCTTCTTTATTAAAAGCTACTAATAATACATACCCTTTATCTATATGACCAATAGTTCTTTCGTCAACTGTAACACTAGCTTCAAGACTTCTTTGGACAACTACTTTCATTAGTTATAACCTCGTTCTACATCATTAACGTTAGTAATTTGTTTAAGAGCTATAATATATTTTTCTAATTTTTCTTTATCTTCTACCAAAACATCAATATCATACATATTATAATCTGAATTTGAAATCGTATTAACGCTTTTAACGCTAATTCCAAGAGAAGTAGTTTTTGTAATTATTTCTAAAAGTAAATTATCAACTTTTTCTGCATAAATAAGAACGTTAGCTACATACTTCTTTTTAGAAGAAGGATTCCATGATGCCTCAATTATTCTATCAGTTAAATCGCATATGTTGTGACAATTTTTACGATGAATGGTAATCCCATTTCCCTTAGAAATATAACCTACAATCTGATCTCCTTTAACTGGTTTACAGCAGCCTCCGTAAGAAACTTTTAAATCATCTAAACCATCTATTACAATATCTCCCGCAGTATCTAGTACGCAAGAATTATATTTAAGAGCTTTTTCTATTACTCTTTTTTCTTCATCTTTTTCTCCTAGGATGCTTTTAATAACAGATGTAGGATTAAGCTTTCCTATTCCTAATTCATAATATAAATCATTTTCATTATTTAGACCTAAATTTTCTAAAGCTATAGCAAGTTTTTTGCTATCTAATATATCATTTGCAGATAATTTTTTCTTTCTTAGTGTTTTTTGAAGTAGCTCTTTACCATCATTAATTGATTTTGTTTTATCTATTTTACTAAAAAATGCTTTGATTTTATTTTTTGCACTAGTTGTAAAAGCTATATTTATCCATTCTTTTGAGGGACCACTACTTTTATTTGTATTTATTTTTACTATATCCCCATCTTTTAATTTATAATCCAAAGGTACGATATTATTGTTTACTATTGCACCTACCATTTGATGCCCTACCGAAGTATGCACACGGTAAGCAAAATCTACAGGAGTAGAACCAAGAGGCAATTCAAAAACATCTCCCTTAGGTGTATAAACATAAATATTTGAAGAATTAAAGATTTCGTTTTTAACCGTATTTACAAAATCTTCTCCTTCTACTTGTTGTTCGTTTAGTTCTATTATTGACCTAAAAGATTTAAGTTTTTGCTCCATCATGTTTGTTTTATTTACGCCATGTTCTTTATAAGACCAGTGTGATGCAAATCCATATTCCGCAACTTTATCCATCTCATAAGTTCTAATTTGTATTTCAAATAGTTTACCATCTACTCCAAAAACTGTTGTATGTAAAGACTGATATCCATTAGATTTTGGACGTGCTATATAATCTTTAAATCGTTTTGGAACTGGCTTATATTTTGCGTGAATTAGACCTAAAGCTAAATAACATTCAGCTTCCGTATTAACTAGATATCTAAGTGCCAAAATATCATAAATTTCATTAAAAGATTTTCCTTTATTTAATTTGTTATAGATACTATAAACACTTTTTGATCTACCTTTCATCTCATGAGGAATATTATTTTCAGAAAGAATTTTTGATACGCTTTTAAGCATTTCTTCAACAGACTTATCAAGTTCTTGCCTACTTTCAGATAAACGTTCTAATATGTCATTATAAACATCTGGTTTATAATATTTTAAGCAAAGATCTTCTAGTTCGCTTTTTATATGATTGATTCCTAAACGATGTGCTATAGGAACTAATATCTCTAAAGTTTCTTTAGCTTTTTCTTTTCTTTTTCTTTCGGGAATAGCCCATAAAGTTCTCATGTTATGAAGTCTATCTGCAATTTTAAGAATTATTATTCTTACGTCCCCTGATAAACCAACAAGTATTTTTTTATGATAAGATGCAATAGTGTCGTTATCTGCTGATAAACTTAGTTTATTAATTTTTGAAATTCCTTCAACTAAATTTTTTATTTCAACACCAAATTCTTCTTCTACTTCTTCTATTGTTACTTGGGAAAAATTAATAACATCATGTAATAAAGCAGTTGCAAGAGTTTGGGCATCAGCATAAATTTCTGTTAATATTAAAGCTACATTAAGAGGATGAAGCATAAATTCATCCCCAGAAAGTCTTTGTTGACCCATATGTGCTTTAGATGCAAAATCATATGCTCTTTTAATTAAATTTAAATCATCTTCATTTTTTATGTATGTTTTTGCTTTTTCTAATAAATCATCTAAGTTATAAGCTTGTTCTTTATGCTTCATTTTATCTTTCCTCTTAAATTAATTTTTTTTAAATTTCTTTTTTTCTATTAAAAACCACATTTGTCCAGCTAGTAGTATTGATGAATAAGCACCAGCTATTAATCCAAATATTAAGGCAATATTAAATGGAAGAATACCTTCAGAACCTAAGATTATTAAGCAAATAACGGGTATCATAGTCGTTAGTGTAGTATAAATAGATCTAGTAAAAGTTTCAGTTATACTTTTATTTACTATATTTTTTAATTTATCTTCATCCATTTTTCCCTTGTTTAAATTTAAAATTTCTCTTATTCTATCAAATACAACGATAGTATTATTTATTGAATAACCTACTATGGTAAGAAGTGCTGCTATAAAAATAACATTTACTTCTATTTTAAATACAGAAAATAATATAATTACAAACAAAACATCATGCAATAAAGCTAGTATAGATGATACTGCATAACTAAATTTAAATCTAAATGAAATATATACAATTATAGCAATAGCAGCTATTAAAACTGAATATATAGCATTTTTTATTAAATCTTGTTTAACAATATCAGTAACAACATTAACCTCTGTTTTTGCGTTATATTTTTCTTCAAAATAATTATTTACCTTATTAATATCTTTTTCTTTTAATTCATCATTTAACTTAACATATATTTCTTTAGAGCTTTGTTTATCTATTTGGTTTACTTTATAACCTAATTTTTTAAAGTCTTCTTTTACAACATTTTCTTTCAAGTTATCAGCACTTAAAGTAACATCTGAACCAGCCCTAAAATCAATTCCAAGATTTAAGCCACTAACCGAAAGAAAGATTATACCAATAATTAAATAAGCTATCGTAAATATAAAACATTTCGTTGTTAATTTTATGGCATTAATTTCTTTTAAGAATTTTCTTTTTTTATTATATCTTATGAATTTATTAGGTTTTTCATCAAAAACTTTTGTTTTTACAAAAGTTTTTAAAATAAGTCTATTTAAGAAAACCATTACAAACATAGTAGCAAAAATAGTTATCATAAGCATTGTGGCAAAGCCCTTAACAGAGCTTTCACCAAAAATAAATAGTACAATAGCAACTATTAAGGTAGTAACGTTGGCATCAAAAATTGAGTTCCAAGATTCACTATTACCACTTTCGTAAGCTGTTTTCATATTTTTACCATTTTGCAACTCTTCTTTTATACGTTCATTTGTTACAACACAAGAATCCACTGCCATTCCTATACCTAAAACCAAAGCAGCGATACCAGGTAGCGTTAATACCCCACCTATTAACCAAAAAATTCCCATGACTAAAAGCATGTAAAATAACAAGTTAAGTCCAGAAATGAAACCACTAAATTTATACAAAATAGTCATAAAAATAATTACTAAAACCATCCCTATTATTCCAGATGCAAAAGTTTTATAAAGTACATCTTCTCCATACGAAGCATTTACATTCTGGGACGAAATTTCATTTAATTTTGTAGAAATAGAACCAGCATTAATACTAGTTGCTAAACTTTCTGCCTCTTCTTTTTCAAAATTACCTTTAATTATTACATCACTTGAAAAACCTTGGTCAACACTGGCAGCTGATAAACATACGCTATTTTCCTCACCACATGTATCTTTATCTTTTTCATAAGAGTTTACCCCGTTTTCAAAGTTATACCAAATTACCATAATATTTTCGCCATCAGCTTTTTCGCTAACCTTAGTTGTTGCTTCTAAGAATTTTTCTTTATCTGCAACTTGTAATGATATTGCTGGTTTCCCAGTTTCATCATAACCTAACTTAGCTCCTTTTATTACGGTTGCATCCATTAGCAGATTATCATCTGTATCTCTAAACGAAATATTAGCTACGTTAGAAAGCGTTTTTCTAGCACTTTCTATATCTGTTACACCAGCTAGCTTAACTCTTATTCTATCATTTCCTTCAATTGTGATTTCAGGTTCTGAAACCCCAAGAGAATCAACATTTCTTCTTAGTACGTCATAAGTACTATTTAAATCATTACTCGTAAGTTTTTTTCCATCACTTCGTTTTACTTGATATAAAACTTCGAAACCTCCTTTTAAATCAAGTCCAAATTTCATATCTTTAAATAGCGGTATATAAATTAAACTAAATAAAAATATTACCACAAAGAATATTAAAATTCTTTTAACAAATTTTTTTCTCATTTTTTACCTTCCTTTACACTTTCCATTAATATAATTACATTTTATATTATATAACATATGTTTTACAAAATCAAAGATAAACAACTTTTGAGTTTCGGTATTTTACAAGAAATTTATATAAGATTATAATAGTTTTTAGGATTTTGATAAAATTTTTCAAAATCTTATTTTAAAATTTGGTATTT